>JBOICE010000173.1:0-6831 GCA_050739815.1 Pseudomonas sp.
TTGCCGCCGTAGGTGGTGCCGTGGGTGCCGACCGACAGATGGGCGGCGATCTTGCTGGTGGTCAGCATCGCGCCAATCGGGAAACCACCGCCCAGGCTCTTGGCGCTGGAGAGAATGTCGGGCGTTACGCCGTAGTGCATATAGGCGAACAGCTCGCCGACACGCCCCATGCCACTCTGCACTTCATCGAATACCAGCAGCGCATTGTGCTCATCACAGAGTTTGCGCACGCCTTCCAGGTAGGCCTTCTCAGCCGGCAGCACACCGCCCTCGCCTTGAATCGGCTCAAGCACCACGGCGCAGGTCTTGTCGGAAATGGCTGCCTTCAGCGCATCCAGGTCATTGAACGGAACATGGGTGATGCCTTCGATCTTCGGACCGAAACCAGCGGAATACTTCGGCTGACCGCCGACGGTCACAGTAAACAGCGTGCGACCGTGGAAGCTGTTGCTGGCGGCGATGATCTCGAACTTCTGCGGGCCATACACATCATGGGCATAGCGCCGCGCCAGTTTGAATGCGGCTTCGTTGGCCTCGGCACCGGAGTTGGCGAGGAACACGCGCTCAGCGAAGGTGGCGTCGACCAGCTTGTGCGCCAGGCGCAAGGCAGGTTCGTTGGTGAACGCGTTGGATACGTGCCAGAGCGTCTGCGCTTGCTCAGTCAAGGCTTTGACCAAGACCGGGTGCGCATGCCCCAGGGAAGTCACGGCGATACCGCCGGCGAAGTCGATCAGCTCACGACCGCTCTGATCCCATACGTGGGAACCCTCGCCACGCACTGGAATAAAGGCTGCGGGGGCGTAGTTGGGAACCATCACCTTATCGAAATCGGCGCGCTCTACCTGTACATACTCAACGGACATCGAAGCTCTCCTGACAAGGACCGCCTGCCTGGAACGGCTAGCGATGAAATGAATTGTAGGGACTGAATTGGGGCGGGCATTGTCGTCATGCGACAACTTCTTATAGCGCCAACCCGAGAAATTTCGGTGCTTATGGAAATGCGACAGAAAGCGTCGCGAAGGCGCAGTTTAAACGCTGTTCGACGCAGAGACGCACGAACGCAGAAATTTTCTCCACGCTCTGACCCAGCAGTATCTGTCGCCCTGATCGCACACCTGGCATCCCGACACCCACGACAGGAACGACACTGCGCGGGCCGAGTGTGAAGACATAAGGAGACCAGATTTCAAAGTTCGAGAGTGAGAATAGGGAGCCAGGACGACTCCCTGCTGGATAGCACTGCACTCGGCAGCAACCTGCGCCACCTACCCTTGAGTAAGTAGGCGCCGGATCAACTGCGCTCGGCTACCGGCACGGAAGTGAGCTCGAAGGGACTGCTGCTGCGGCGCTGGTTGCGATCTTCGCGCGGGGTGGCGCCGAAGAAGTTGCGGTAGGCGCTGGAGAAATGCGGGCCGGAGGAGAAACCGCAGGACAGGCCGATCTGGATGATCGACTTGCTGGTCTGCATCAGCAACTGGCGCGCCTTGTTCAGGCGCAACTCCAGGTAGTACTGGCTGGGCACACGATTGAGGTACTGCTTGAAAATCCGTTCCAGCTGGCGACGCGAGACACAGACATGCTGGGCGATTTCATCGGTAGTCAGCGGTTCCTCGATGTTCGCCTCCATCAGCAGCACGGCCTGGGTCAGCTTCGGATGGCTGGAACCGAGACGATTTTGCAGAGGAATACGCTGACGCTCACCGCCTTCACGGATGCGCTCGACCACCAGCTCTTCCGACACCGCACCGGCCAACTCGGCGCCGTGATCACGAGCCAGCACAGCCAGCAACAAATCGAGCACCGCCAGACCGCCGCAGGCCGTCAGACGATCGCGATCCCAATCGAACAAATGGCTGGTGGCGATCACCTTGGGAAAGCGCTCGGTAAAGTCGTCTTGCCAGCGCCAGTGCACCGCCGCCCGATAACCATCGAGCAAGCCGAGCTGCGCCAACGGATAAACTCCCGCAGACAACCCGCCGATCACACAGCCAGCCCGCACCAACTGCTTAAGCGCACTGGATAAGGCCGGAGCGAGATGGGCCGGTGGCTCATCGGCCAACAGAAAGAGCTTCTGGCAGCCCTCCAGCTTGCCGCCCCAAGGCTCGCCCGGCAGACGCCAAGCTCCTTCGTTCATCGGTTCGGCCTGCAGGAATAGCAGTTCGTAAACCACTTCAGGGTGGACACGTTGAGCGACGCGCAACGCTTCCTCCGCCAGCGCCAAAGTCATTGCTTTGGTGCTGGGCCAGAGGAGAAAACCAATTCGGTGAGCAGTCATGGCTGGCATCTAGGCTCTGTTGACGTTTAATGGCGAACCGCGTTGTCGTGAAAGCGCGCCAGGCAAGGCGCAGGCCGCAGGGAATGGCCATTCCCTTGCCAAGGCCTGCAACGCAGCATGGCACGCTTTCAGGCACAACCCGAAGGGACGGGCCTAGTGCTCTGTTGGCATTGATGAACATGCCGTGTTGCGCCCAAATGGGGCGTCATTCTCATACTTCCAGCGACCGGGGGTTACTTCAAGCTACCGGAAAGAAACTGCTTCAGGCGCTCGGACTGTGGGTTAACCAGCACTTCCTTAGGGCAGCCGCGCTCTTCCACCACGCCTTTGTGCAGGAATACCAACTGGTTGGAGACCTCACGCGCAAAACCCATTTCGTGGGTGACCACCACCATGGTCCGGCCTTCCTGCGCCAGATCCTGCATCACCTTGAGCACTTCACCGACAAGCTCCGGGTCGAGCGCCGAGGTCGGCTCGTCGAACAGCATCACTTCCGGTTCCATCGCCAGCGCGCGGGCGATCGCCACACGCTGCTGCTCGCCACCCGACATGTGCGCCGGGTAAGCATCTTTACGATGCCCCACGCCGACTTTAGCCAGGTAATGCTCGGCCTTTTCCAGCGCGTCTTTCTTCGACATGCCGAGCACATGCACCGGGGCTTCCATGACGTTTTCCAGGGCACTCATATGCGACCACAGGTTGAAATGCTGGAACACCATGGACAGGCGCGAACGCATACGCTGCAGTTGCTTGGGATCGGCAGCCTTGAGCGCGCCTTCCTTGTTCGCCACCAGCTTGAGCTCTTCGCCATTCAACAGGATCTTGCCGCCGTGGGGCTGCTCCAGCAGATTGATGCAGCGCAGGAAGGTGCTCTTCCCGGAGCCACTGGAACCGATGATGCTGATCACGTCGCCGGCTTTGGCCGCCAGGGACACGCCCTTGAGCACTTCGTGGCTGCCATAGCGTTTGTGCAGGTCTTGAACTTCAAGTTTGTACATGGTTTCGACTCTCAGATGCTGGGGCCCAGTAACAGTGGTTTGCATGCCGCGTAAATCAATCGCTGAGCAGGCGCCCCTTACGGATAGGTTCACGGCCGGCCACCTTCGCCAACCACAGGCCGGGCTGCGCAAAGCGCAGGCGTTCACGCGCGTAAAGCACGCCATCCGTAGTCGCACGAACGGTTGTGTGGCGATCATCCAAAGGATCGATCACCTCGAACAGCGGATCACCCGCTGCAACCCGCGCACCCACCGACTGGAGAAAACTCACCACGCCGGAGTGCGGCGGGTAAAGGTATTCGGCGCCTTCGAATGGCGTGGCCTCGCAGCACTCCTGCGGCGCCGACGGCCAATCCCCGGCAATCAAACCCTGCTCGGCCAGGAAGGCCAAAATCCCTTCGGCGCTGGCCACGGCCTGCGCCTTCTCGGTATCCGCCATACCACCCAACTCGAGGGTAGTCGCCAGGCACGCCAGTGGAATTGCTGCCTGCGGGAAATGCCGAGCCAAGCGCAGCCAAGGCATCGAGCAGGCTTCATCGAAGGAGTTACCGCCAGACTCTTCAGCCAGCAGCACCGCACCGGCCTTCAGCCGCGCAGCCAGGGAACGCCACTGCGACCACTGTTGCGGGATCGCATAAAAGTGCACCACGGCCTCGAAATCACAGTGCAGATCGAGCACCACATCCGCATCGCAAGCGTGCCGCAGCAGCAGCCGCTGCAAGCCTTCCAGCTCGGAACTGGCCGTCGGCAGCGCATCCAGCGCCTCGCGCATCGCCGCGCGGATCAGCCGCACATTCGTCGGCCCATCGGCCCCGAGATAACCTTCGAGCGCCGGCGCTATGGCCTCGGCCAGCTCGAAGAAATCGCGGTTGAAATTCTTGCCGCTGCCAAACTCGAAGCGACCTTGCTGGGTCGCCTGGAACAACTGCCCCAGACCAATCGGATTGGCCACCGGCACCAGTTCAATCACACCGGTCAGGCGACCCTGGGCTTCCAACTCACGCAGGCGCCGTTTGAGTTCGACGGCCACGCGCATGCCGGGCAGCTCATCGGCATGCAGGGAGGCCTGGATATAAGCCTTGCACGGCCCACTGCCAAAACTGAACAACGTCAGGCGGCGCTCGGTTCCCGGGCAGCCCCACGGCAATACATGCTCGATACGTTGCATGGTCGTATGCCCCTTAAGCCTTTCGCGGTGCCAGGTAAGCCAGCCAGCGACGCTCGGCCAACTTGAACAGGCGCACCAGAATGAAGGTCAGGCACAGGTAGATGGCACCCGCGGTGATATAGGCCTCGAACGGCAGATAGAACTGCGAGCTGACGGTCTTCGCCGCACCGGTGATGTCGATCAGGGTAACGATCGACGCCAGACTGGTGGTGTGCAGCATCATGATCACTTCGTTACTGTACTGCGGCAGCGCGCGGCGCAGCGCCGAGGGCAGCAAAATCCGCCGGTACAGCTTGAAGCGCGACATGCCCATGGCCTTAGCCGCTTCGATCTCACCATGCGGAGTGGACTTGAGGCTGCCGGCGAGAATCTCCGCGCTATAGGCACTGGTGTTGATGGCGAAGGCCAGGCAGGCACAGAAGGTCGCGTTGGACAGATACGGCCAGAGCACGCTCTCACGCACCGCCGCAAACTGCGCCAGGCCGTAGTAGATCAAAAACAGCTGCACCAGCATCGGTGTGCCGCGAATCACATAGGTGTAGAGCCAGGCCGGGAGGTTGACCGCCGGCTGCCGCGAGACGCGCATCAGGCCCAACGGAATGGCGAGCAACAGCCCCAACGCCAGGGAAATCAGCAAAATCTTCAGGGTCACCAATACGCCACCGAGATACAGCGGTAGGTTGGCCCAGACGGGTGAGAAGTCGAAGATCATAGTTCAGCCACCTTCATGCCAACCGAATAGCGCTTCTCGAGAGAACGCAGGAGCAGCAAGGAGACACTGGTCAGCACCAGATACAGCGCCGCTACCGCCAGATAGAAGGTAAAAGGCTCATGGGTCGCATCCGCGGCGCTCTTGGCCTTGAACATCATGTCTTGCAGCCCGACCACCGAGATCAGCGCCGTCGCCTTGGTCAACACCAGCCAGTTGTTGGTGAAGCCCGGAATGGCGAAGCGGATCATCTGCGGCACCAGCACCCGGAAAAACACCTGCAAGCCACTCATGCCGTAGGCCGCACCCGCTTCAGCCTGCCCCTTGGGGATGGCCATGAAGGCACCGCGGAAGGTCTCCGAGAGATACGCCCCGAAGATAAAGCCCATGGTAAATACGCCCGTGGCAAAGGGGTTCAGGTCGATGTAATCCTCGTACCCCAGCAGCGGTGCGACCCGGTTAACCACATCCTGACCGCCATAGAAAATCAGCAGGATCAGCACCAGGTCGGGAATGCCGCGAATCACCGTGGCATAGGCTTCGCCCAGCAAAGACAACCACTTGATCGGCGAGAGACGAAATGCCGCCCCCAACAACCCCAGCACGCAAGCCAGCGTCATAGAGGTCAGGGCCAACGACAAGGTGAGCCAGGCACCGTCGAGAATGGTCGAGCCGTAGCCGTTTAGCATGATAAGAGCCCATGGTCGAAAAATTCCGGCCTGCATTGCCGCCCAAAAACAGCCCAGGCAAAGCGCGGGGCGCTGGTAATGGTGAGGTTCTCAGCAAACCCCACAACAGCACATGGCATGTGCTTGGGCACAGCCCGCAGGGATGGAAGCACTTCTGCGCAGAGCTGCGTCAGTCGTCGTACATTTGAGGTAAGCAAACTTCTCTCCTCCTTTCTTGCCCTGCGCAAAAATGGCTTCCATCGCAGACAGGAATTACTCAAGGATAGGCTCTGCGTGTTCATGCAGCGCGCCAAACCGAATCGGGGGGGGTACAGCACAACGAAAAAGTGGCACAAACCACAAGATTGAGCTTGTGCCACTTTCAGAGAAAAGCGATTACTCGCCGTAGACGTCGAATTTGAAGTACTTGTCCTGCACTTCTTTGTACTTGCCGTTGGCGCGGATAGCCGCGATGGCCGCGTTGAACTTTTCAGCCAAGGCTTTATCGCCTTTACGCACAGCGATACCCGCACCGGCACCGAAGTACTTCACATCGTTGATGTCCGGCCCGACAAAGGCAAAACCTTTACCCGCGTCGGTTTTCAGGAAGCCATCATCGATGTTCACCGAGTCGGCCAAAGTGGCATCTACACGACCGGAAACCAGATCCAGGAACACTTCATTCTGCGAGCTGTAACGAACGATCTCGATGCCAGCCGGAGCGTAAATTTCAGTGGCATAGCGATCGAAGGTAGACGCGCGTTGCACGCCAACTTTCTTGCCTTTCAGATCCACCAACGGATCGTTGAGCACGGTGCCCGCCTTCATCGCCAGCTTCGCGGGGGTGTGGTAGTACTTGTTGGTGAAGTCGACGGATTTAGCCCGCTCTTCGGTGATGGTCAGAGAGGAAAGCACGGCGTCGAACTTGCGTACTTTCAAGGCAGGGATCAGACCGTCGAACTCTTGCTCGATCCACTGGCACTTGACCTTCATCTCTTCGCACAGCGCAT
>JBOICE010000174.1:0-8106 GCA_050739815.1 Pseudomonas sp.
GCTGCCTGCGCCTTGGCGCCAAGCTCGAGCGCCATCTTCACGGCTGGCAGCTCATTCAGCGCGTCCAACTCGGGATCATGGCTCGCCTCGGTCATGCTCGCAGCAGCCGAACCGGTGAGACTACTAAGCCCCGTCGGCAACACGAGTTCGCCCTCACCCTCGGCTTCGGCGCTGACTGCAACCTCCACCTCCGTGGCCGGCTGTTGACCGGCCATAGCCATTAACAGCATGGGTTCCAGAACCGGATCGAGCTGCGCCGGATCGGTCGGCAAGGGATTGCCGCTATCGGCAAGCACTGGTTCTCCAGCGGTTGCCACCGCAGTGGGATCCTCCTCGCGATCCGTCTCGCTGGTTTTATCGATGCTGGGTTTAGCCGCCGCTTCGCTACGCTCGGCGGACTTTGCCTGACGCTCCTTGGCATACACCTGAGCGAAGCTGGAAGCCTCGTTCTTACTGGGTTCAGCCGGTTTCGGCGGGGCTTTAGCCACGGACGCTTTGGGCTTTAGCTCGGGTGCAGACTTGAGGAGCAGATCGGGGGCAACGGACATGGGCACTCTCCGTGCGGATGGGTCGTGCCAGGGATATAGCAAGGCTTGGGCCAAGTTTTGATCGGGAGTAAAGCACTCTGCGTAAAGTGCCTGGCGCTAAGGCTTAGTCCGCCGCCTCGCGTAACGCTGCCGCTCGGACTTGAAGAGGATGCGCACGATGGCAAACTCGCGCTCGATCTGCTCGATGAGCTGCGGCGCCTCGGCCGGAAGTTCGCGGCGACCGGCCGCTTCCAACTGCTTGCAAAGCCCAGCGAGGAGCGGCGCGCCCATATTGCTGCAGCTGCCCTTGAAGCTGTGCGCAGTCAACCGCAGGCTCTGAGCATCACCGCCCTGCTGCGCGGCATGCAGCAAACGCAGGCGTTCCTCAGAGTCGGCCAGGAAGGTATCCAACAACAACGGGTACTCGCCCTCCATGACATCCTGCAAGGCGGCCAGGACGGCGCTATCGAGATGAACATCGAACACTTGGTCACTCCATGATCAAGGATCTAAAGATTATGCCTGATCCGACCAAGAAAACTCCACGCTGACGCCGCGTCCATCATCCGGCCAGACGCAGTGCTCGGTCAGCTGCTGAACCAGGCTCAAGCCGCGACCACAGAGGCTATCCGACACTTGCTGCTGCTCCAGCACACGCCGTACATCGAAGCCCTGACCACTGTCCTCGACCCGCACAATCAGCCGACCACCGCCAGGCTCCGGCAGCAGTTCCAGGTGAAAACGCACATAACCTTCACTCAAACTGGCCAGGCGCACGCTGCGCTCACGGTAGTAATTGGCGAAGCCCGTGGCGTCGCTTTTGATCGCCGAGTCGAGCCCCAGCACACCATGCTCCAGCGCATTCGAGTAGAGCTCGGCCAGCACGCTGTACAGCGCGCCCCCCTGAGCGCGCAGGCCCGGCACTTCGAGGAGCAGTTGCAGCAGGAATGGCAGCGGGTTGAAACGCCTGAGCGTTTGCGCACGAAACTCAAAACTCGCCGCCCAATCCAGCGGACTGCTATGCCCATTGCCGGTGGACGCCAATGGTGATCGCGGCAAGACATCGGCTTCGACCAGGCAAACCTCGACCATGCTGACATCGTCCTGCGCCTCGCCACGGAAACCGCTCAGCGCCTGCTGAATTTCTTCGAACAGCAGATCAGGCTGGCGATTGGCAGCGAACACCGCCAACAGTCGATCTTCGCCAAACAACTGGCCAGCGCTATTACAGGCTTCAAGCACGCCGTCAGAGAGCAGGAAAATCCGGTCACCCAACTCCAGCGGATAAATCTCACAGCTGTCATCGAAGACCTCCGGCTCCAGCACACCCAAGGGCAAATGCCGTGAAACCAACGGAGTTCGCTCGCCGCTGGAGATGCGCTGCAGATAGCCATCCGGCAGGCCGCCAGTCCAAACCTCGACCACCCGCCGATGAAAGCTCAGATTAAGCAGAGTGGCGCAGCAGAACACGCCCCGTGGCAGGATCCGCTTGAGTTTGGCATTTACCTCGCGAAGGATTTCCACCAAGGAGTAGCCCTTGGCGGTCATGCCGTAGAACACTTCGGCCAACGGCATCGCCCCAATCGCGGCCGGCAAGCCATGGCCGGTGAAATCGCCAAGCAACACGTGCATGCCGCCAGAAGGCTTGAACGCAGCCAACAGTAGGTCGCCGTTGAATACGGCATAGGGCGATTGCAGGTAGCGGATATTCGACGCGCTCAGGCAACCAGAGTGCGCCACCTTGTCGAATACGGCTTTGGCCACGCGTTGCTCGGTCAGCAGATGCTCGTTATGCCTGGCAATCAGGTCACGCTGCTCCAGCACCGTCGCTTGCAGGCGACGCAGGCGATCCATGGCCTTGATCTTGGCTTCGAGAATGACTCGGTTATAGGGTTTGGCAAGAAAGTCATCGCCTCCGGCCTCAAGGCAGCGAACCAATGCCTCACCTTCGGTGAGCGAGGTGAGGAAGATGATCGGCACCAATGCTTCGCCAGCCACTTGCTTGATCCGCCGCGCCGCCTCGAAGCCATCCATCACCGGCATCAAGGCGTCCATGAGCACCAGCTGCGGCCGCTCGAGTTCGAACAGCGCCACCGCCTCCCGACCATTGCTGGCGGTCAGCACCCGGTGCCCCTGCCGACTGACGATGGTCGACAGCAGCATCCGATCGGCAGCGTTGTCCTCGGCAATCAGGATGGACAGACGCTCGGCCATCACGGAATGTCCTATGCGATTTTGAACAACTGTTCGAAGTTGGAGATAGCGAGGATCTTGCGCACGTCGGCATTGCAGTTGACCAGGCTGATCTGCGCATGGTCGCCCCCCGCATGATCACGCAGCAGCAGGAGCATGCCGAGGGCCGAACTGTCGAGGTAGGTAGTGCTCTCCAGGTCGACGACGTAACGCTTCGGGCTGACATTCACCCGTTCGTAAGAGTCGCGAAACTCCTGGTGCGTACCAAAATCAAACCGTCCCTGGATCCGAATGATCAGTTCTTGCCCATCGGTTGAGGGCAACGAAGTGATAGCCATGAAAAACTCCCTATGCAGCGAAACCCAATGATTGATGCCCGGTGTACACTCTCAAGATGTAGCACCGCGACTCGCTCGCAGCAACCGCAATCAGCCGGACTCACGCCCGAGCAATCTTTGCGACAACTCATCGAGCAGTTTCTGCTCCCGTTTATCCGCGGCCGCACGCGCCTCGTCAAGATAACGCTGAACCAACTTGCGCAAGCCCTCCAGCCGCGCATAGCGCTGCTGCCACAGCTCACGAGCCTTGCGCAGGTTATCGCGATGCCAATTCACACTCTGGTTTTGCTGGTTAATGGCCGTTTCCAGCTGCGCGAGGAAGCGCTGGTAGTTCATCAGCCATTGCCCGGAGACGCCCTGACGGCCTTCGGTGAGCCACTGTTGTTGGTAATCCGCCAGATAGCGATGCAACTCCCCCAACTTAACTTCGGCCTGACTCAATAACGCCTGACAGCGGCCAAGCTGACGGGCGGCCTCGCGCTCATCACGCTCGGCCATCTCAATGACTGGCGCTAATCGCGTCGCTCGGCTTGGCGCCATTTAAACCCTAACCTCGTGGCGCAGCAGAGTTGAAGACTGCGGCCAACTGCGCGCTGCTCTGCGCCAAACTTTCATTATCGTTGAGGCCCTGACGCAGGTATTGAACCATGGCGGGATGTCGGGCAATCGCCAAGTCGGTTTCCGGATCGCCGCCCGGGACATAGGCACCCACGCTGATCAGATCGCGGCTTTGCTGGTAACGCGACCACAGCTGTTTGAAGCGCTGCGCATTGCGCATATGTTCGGCATCCACGACCTGTGGCATCACCCGGCTGATCGAAGCCTCGATGTCGATGGCCGGATAGTGCCCCTCTTCCGCCAAACGCCGCGACAGCACGAAGTGACCATCGAGCACCCCGCGAGCCGCATCGGCGATCGGGTCCTGCTGGTCATCGCCTTCGGAAAGTACCGTGTAGAACGCCGTGATCGAGCCACCACCCGCCTCGGCATTCCCGGCGCGCTCCACCAGCTTCGGGAGTTTGGCGAACACAGAAGGCGGATAGCCCTTGGTCGCCGGCGGCTCGCCGATAGCCAGGGCGATCTCGCGTTGGGCCTGGGCAAAACGGGTCAGAGAATCCATCAGCAACAAAACGTTCTTGCCCTTGTCGCGAAAGTACTCGGCGATGCGGGTGCAGTACATCGCCGCGCGCAAGCGCATCAGCGGTGCATCGTCGGCGGGCGAAGCCACCACCACCGAGCGCTTCATGCCTTCCTCGCCAAGGATATGCTCGATAAATTCCTTAACCTCGCGGCCCCGCTCGCCGATCAGCCCGACCACGATGATGTCCGCCTCGGTAAAGCGCGTCATCATGCCGAGCAGCACGCTCTTACCCACGCCGGTACCGGCAAACAGGCCGAGACGCTGACCACGGCCGACCGTCAACAGCCCGTTGATACTGCGAATGCCGACATCCAGGGGCTGATCGATAGGGTGACGCTTGAGCGGGTTGATCGTCGGTCCATCGAGCGGCACCCAGTCCTCGGCCTTCATCCTGCCCTTGCCGTCCAGCGCCTGACCGGTACCATCCAGAACCCGACCGAGCATCGACCTCCCCATCGGCAAGCGACCGCTGTCCGGCAACGGCACGACCCGGGCACCAGGCGCGATGCCGGCCAGACTGCCCACCGGCATCAAGAAAATCTTGCCATTGGAAAAGCCCATCACCTCGGCCTCGACCTGCACCGGGTGATAGCTGTCACTGTTGATCACCAGGCAGCGGCTGCCGAGGGCGGCCCGTAACCCTTCGGCTTCCAACGTCAAGCCGACCATGCGCAGCAAGCGGCCCTCGACCACCGGCTGACTGGGCAGCTGCACCGCCTCGCGGTAGCCGCCCATGCGTTTGGCAAGGCTGATGCGCTCAAGGCGCATGAGGCGGCTCTTGGCTAGAGACAAAGTCCAACCGAATATCGGCGTCGGCTGGGTGCGTGGCTTGCTCACGCTGCTGCTCGAACAATTGCTTGAACAGCTGCGCCAGCCGGGTTTCGATGCTCGCATCGATCTGGCTGTGCTCGCTCTCGACCCGGCAACCACCCGCCTGCAAAGCTTCGTCTTCGAGGATGCGCCAGGTTTCTTCGTGGCGCTCGCGCAGGGCTTTGACGATTTCAAAATCTTGCGGGTTGATATGGATCCGCACATTGCCCGCCCCCATCGGCAGCAACTTCAGAGCCTCCCGCAGGACTTGGCGAATCTGGCTGGAGTCGGTGCTGAGCTCGCGTTGGACCACCTGCCGAGCCATATGACCGACCAGGTTGACCAGCGCCAACTCCAGCTGCTGATCCTGTTCGGCGATGGGCTCGAGCAACTGCGTCATCAGCAACTCCAGGCTCGCCAGTTTGGCAGTCAGCGCAGTCTCGGCCTCCTGTTTGGCTTTCAACTGGCCGGCGTGGAAGCCGTCTTTCTCGCCGGTGCTAAAGCCTTCGTTGTAGGCCTCCTGACGGACTGCCTCCAACTCGTCAAGTGTCAACGGCTTGACGTTCTCCAGCAGCACCTCTTCGCCTTCACTGGTCGACTCCAGCTCGTTCGGCGAAGCGCTCTGATCAGCGGCCGACTCGGCCATCTCGACTGTCGGCAACTCCCCTTCGGGATCGAAACTCGGCAAGGCCCAGCGGTCAAAAGCGCTGACATCCTTGGCGCGAATCAACTCGCTGGGAGCATCCTTGTTAACCATGCCGGACCTCAGACCATTTCTTCGCCGCCCTTACCACCAAGGACAATCTCCCCGGCTTCGGCCATACGGCGGGCGATGGTGAGAATTTCCTTCTGCGCCGTCTCGACATCGCTGACGCGCACCGGCCCCCTGGCTTCCAAATCGTCGCGCAGCAACTCGGCGGCGCGCTTGGACATGTTCTTGAAGACCTTTTCCTTGATCGCCTCGTCCGCGCCTTTCAGTGCCAGCACCAGGACATCGGAAGAGACCTCGCGCAGCAGCGCCTGGATGCCGCGGTCGTCGACGTCAGCCAGGTTGTCGAAGACGAACATCAGGTCCTCGATCTGCGTCGACAGGTCCTCGTCGACCTCGCGGATCGAGTCCATCAACTGGCCTTCGATCGAGCTGTCGAGGAAGTTCATGATGTCCGCCGCGCGCTTGACGCCACCCATGGTCGCCCGCGTGGTATTCGCGCTGCCGGAGAACTGCTTCTCGAGGATCAGATTGAGTTCTTTCAGCGCCGCCGGCTGCACCGTGTTCAAGGAAGACACGCGCAGGACGATATCCAGGCGCACTTTGTGATCGAAATGCCCGAGCACCTCGCCGGCCTGATCCGGATCGAGATAGGCCACCACGATGGCCTGAATCTGCGGGTGCTCATAGCGAATCACATCCGCCACGGCCCGCGGCTCCATCCACTTCAGACTGTCCAGGCCACTGGTGCTGCCGCCCAGCAGGATGCGGTCGATCAGGCTGCCGGCCTTATCTTCGCCCAGCGCCTGAGTCAGCATCTTGCGGATGTAATTGTCGGCACCGACGCCGACGCTGGTCTGGTCGCCGACCGTCTCGACGAACTCACCCATGACCTGCTCGACCTGCTCACGCTGCACGTTACGCATGTGCGCCATGGCCACGCCGACCTTCTGCACCTCCTTGGGCCCCAGATGGCGCAGCACTTGCGCGGCATCGGTCTCACCGAGGGAAAGCAGCAGAATCGCGGCCTTTTCGACCTTGTTCAGTTTGGTGGCGACGCGGTTTTCACTCATCAGCGTTAATCCACTCTTTGACGACTTGAGCGACTCGACCCGGATCTTCAGCTACCAGACCCTTGATCGCATTCAGTTGCGCATCATACCCCTCGGTCGGGCTGGGCAGCAGGATGCTCTGCGGTCCGCCGAGGCTGACCCGGTCCGCGGACAGCTCGCCGTCCAAACCACCCATCTCCCCCAGCTCGACGTCACGCCCCTGGCCGCCGCCAAGCAGAGCATTACCCTTGCCGCCACCGGCAATATTGCTCAGCACCGGGCGCAGCACCCCAAACACCAACACCAAAATAAACAGGACGCCGAGCACCTGCTTGACTACATCCCAGAACCACGGCTGGGTGTAGAACGGAATCTCTACCAGCTCCTCCCCCACAGATGCCGTGAAGGGGGTATTGATCACGCTGACACTGTCGCCACGGCTGGCGTCAAAGCCAACGGAGTCCTGCACCAGACGGGTGAAACGGGCCAAATCGGCTGCGGCCCAAGGCACCCGAGTGGCTTCACCGGTTTTGGCATCAACTTTCAGTTGATCGTCCACCACCACCGCCACCGACAACCGGCGCAAACGGCCCTGCTGCTGTTTGGTATGGCTGATCGAGCGATCCAATTCAAAGTTGCGGGTCGACTGTTCACGCTTGTCCGCCGGGTACGGTGCCAATTTGGCCTGGCCGGTCGCCGGGTCGATCACTTGCTGGCCATTCGCATCGAGCAAGGGTTGGCCGGCCGCCACTGGCCCCGCCGCAGCAGCCGCAGCTGGTGCGGCATTGGCTTGCGCAGGTGCTGACGTCGGCCCCGGCGGCTGATTACTCAGCGCACCTGGCACGCCTTGCGGCGGCAGGCTGCTCTGGCGTTCTTCATTGACCTTTTGCTCGCTACGCAGCGCCGGTTGATCCGGATTGAACATTTCCGAGGTGGACTCCACCGCGCTGAAATCCACATCCGCAGACACTTCGGCCTTATAACGACCGCTGCCCAGTACGGGCTGCAGGATATTGTCCACGCGCTGGGTGAACAGGCTCTCCATACGCCGGCTGTAGTCGAATTGCTTGCCGGCCATGCTCAGCTCGGACAGTTCCTGCTGGTCGGAGAGCAGATTGCCCTTCTGGTCGACCACAGTGATCTGCGACTTGCTCAGCTCAGGCACGCTGGTGGCGATCAGATTGACGATCGCCATCACCTGGCTCGGCTCCAGCGAACGCCCCGAGTACAGCTCAACCAGCACCGAGGCACTGGGTTTACGCTCATCGCGAACGAACACCGAGCTCTTAGGAATGGCCAGATGCACGCGAGCCGCCTTGACGTTATTCAGGCTGGA
>JBOICE010000175.1:0-6368 GCA_050739815.1 Pseudomonas sp.
GCGGTGCTGCTGATCGCCTCCAAAGGTGCTGCGGGCGTTACCGGGAGTGGCTTTATCGTGCTGGCGGCGACCCTGTCTGCGGTCGGTCATCTGCCGGTGGCCGGGCTGGCGCTGATCCTCGGGATCGACCGCTTCATGTCCGAGGCGCGGGCCTTGACCAACCTGGTCGGCAACGGTGTGGCGACTATCGTGGTCGCCAAGTGGTGCAAGCAGTTGGACGAAGATACCTTGCAGCGCGAGCTGGCCAGCGATGGCAAAGCCGAGCCGCTGGCGGAGGCGGCTTAACCTTTTCCTTCCTCCTCACGAGGGAGGAAGCTTGTTCTAGCCCGTCGTGTGACGGGCTTTTTTTTTGCCTGGTGTTTGACCGAAAGCGTCAATTGCGCCTGAGCGCTTGCGTCATTGAGGCTGCAAGGCGTGGGCGCCTACTCTGCGGGACGACTTCAGCCCAGGGAGCAAGCCCACATGCAGCGCATACATTTCGAAACCGAGCACGCCATGTTCCGCGAGTCCTTCCGCACCTTTCTGCAGAAGGAAGTAGTCCCGCACCAGGAGGCCTGGGAAGAGGCCGGGGTGGTCAGTCGCGAGGTTTGGCTAAAGGCCGGCGAGATGGGTTTTCTGCTGCCGTGGGCGGATGAGGAATATGGCGGCAGTGGGCTGAAGGATTTCCGTTACGAGCAGATCATGTGCGAGGAGTTGGCCAATATTAACGAGGCCGGCTTCATGTTGCCGCTGCACTCGGCGCTCTGCGGTCCCTATATCGCCGACTACGGCAATGCCGAGCAAAAAGCCCGTTTCCTGCCGGCGATCATCCGTGGCGAAAGCATCCTCGCGGTGGCGATGACCGAGCCGGGCGCCGGTTCCGACCTGGCCGGGATGCGTACCACGGCAGTCGACAAGGGCGACCACTACGAGCTGAACGGCTCCAAGGTTTTTATCTCCAACGGGCTGTTGGCCGACGTGGTGATAGTCGCGGCCAAGACTGACCCGGCGAACAAACACGCCATGGGCCTGTTTCTGGTCGAGCGCGGGATGGCAGGCTTCGAGCGCGGGCGCAACCTGAAGAAGCTCGGCATGAAAAGCCAGGACACCGCCGAGCTGTTCTTCAACAACGTCAAGGTGCCGAAGGCGAACCTGCTCGGCGACGCCAAGGGCGGCTTCTTCTATTTGATGAACATGCTCGCCCAGGAACGCCTGACCAACGCCTGTGGCGCCGTCGGTGGGGCCGAAGCGGCGCTGCAAGTGACCATCGATTATGTGAAGGAGCGCAAAGCCTTCGACCGGCCGATTTCGCACTTCCAGAACACCCGTTTCAAACTGGCGGAAATGCGCACTCAGGTCGATGTGGCGCAAGTCTTCGTCGACCGCTGCGTGATGGACCACAACCAGAAGAAGCTCACCCCGGAGGTCGCCGCCGAGGCCAAGCTGTTCACCACCGAACTGCTCGGTAAAGTCGTCGACGAAGGTGTGCAACTGCACGGCGGTTGGGGCTACATGTGGGAGTATCCGATCTGCAAGATGTACGCGAATGCGCGGATTCAGCGGATCTTCGCCGGCACTTCGGAAATCATGAAAGAAATCATCAGCCGCGGAATGAAGCTCTGAGCTGTTTAGTCGGTTCCCGCCTGCGCGGGTGCGACGGGGTTGTTGTTGAGTTACGCCATACGCGGCAGTGACGTAGCGGAAATCGCAGTGCTTACGCAGCGTCATTCCCGCGCAGGCGGGGAGCCAGTAATCCGAGGAGAGAGCCATGACCATCACCAAGGGTGCCATCGATGCCTGGGCCCAACCTGCCGGTGGCCGCTACCGCGAGTCGATGCCGGAGGTCGTGCGGCTGTTCGAGAAGTCTGGCTCCGCGCATTTACTCGATCAGCGTCTGAACCCTGAGCAAACCGTCGCCGAGATGGATAAAGCCGGCGTCGACAAGCTGATGCTCGCGGCCTGGTGCCGGCCGGAGCGTTGGGTCTGTACCAATGACGAGATTGCCGAGTTCACGCGCGCCTTTCCCGAGCGCTTCGTCGGCGTTGCCACGGTCGATCTGAGCAAGCCCGTGGCGGCAGTCCACGAGTTGGAGCGGGCCGTGACCGAGTTGGGGTTCAAGGCCCTGCGCATTGTGCCCTGGCTGTGGAAACTGCCACCGAATCACCGGCTCTACTACCCGTTGTATGTAAAGTGCGTCGAGCTGGGCATCCCATTCTGTACCCAGGTCGGCCATACCGGCCCGCTGATGCCGTCCGAGACTGGGCGGCCGGTGCCGTACCTGGACGAGGTGGCGCTGGACTTCCCCGAGCTGCGCATCGTCGCCGGGCATATCGGCCATCCCTGGACCGACGAGATGATCGGCCTGGCCTGGAAGCACGACAACATCTACATCGACACCTCGGCCTACTTGCCGCGCTACTACCCGCCACAGTTGCTGCAGTTCATGCAGAGCCATGGGCAGGATAAGGTGCTGTTCGGGAGTAACTTCCCGCAGCTTTCCCTTGAGCGCTGCATGGCGCAGATCAAGGAGTTGGGGCTCTCTGCCGAGGTGCAGGGTAAGTTCCTCCATGGCAACGCGCGCCAGGTGTTTAGGCTGTAGGGCGGGTTAGGCCAAAGGCCGTAACCCGCCATCCGGCCCAGCAGGCCGGCCGTGGCGGTGCCTGGCGGTACCGTTGCTGGGTTACGCCGCAGACGCGGCTAACCCAGCCTACGTCGAACCCACATAAGAATAAGAAGGGAGAGGGGATGACCGAACAACTGCCGTTGCAACGACTGGCTCACTGGCGGGCCACGCGCCCGGATGCGGTCTGGCTCAGTCAGCCGATCGAGCGCGTCTGGCACCACCTGACCTGGCGTCAGGTCGATGACCAGGCCCGGCGTATCGCTGCCGCGCTGCTGGCCTTGGGCTGCGAGCCGGGTGATCGGGTGGCGTTGTTATCGAAAAACTGCGCCGAGTGGTTCATCGCCGATCTGGCCATCATGCTGGCCGGGCTGGTCAGCGTGCCGCTCTATGCGCAGCAGTCTAGCGAGGGCACCGACTATGTGCTGCGGCATGCCCAGTGCAAGGTGATCTTCGTCGGTAAGCTGGACGATCCGCAGAGATTGGCCTGCGCGATTCCCGAGCAGATGATCCGCATCGCCCTGCCATACCCGACGCTGCCGGCGCAGTACGACTGGCACGGCTTGCTCGCCAGCCATGCACCGCTGGTCGAGGCGCACCAGCAGCAGCCGGATGAGCTGCTGAGTATCCTTTATACCTCTGGCACTACGGGCCAACCCAAGGGGGTGATGCTGACTGCGCGTGCCTTTGCATTCGCCTCTAGCCAGTCTGTGGCGGAAATGAATATCGGGCCGGACGATCAATATTTTTCCTACCTGCCGTTATCGCACGCCGCCGAGCGCTATCTGGTCGAGCTGGAAAGCCTCTACGCCGGGGCGGCGGTGGCCTTCGTCGAATCCCTTGAAACCTTTGCCGAAGACCTCAAGCACGTGCGGCCAACGGTTTTCTTTTCCGTGCCGCGGCTGTGGACGCGCTTCCAGCAGGGGGTTCTGGAAAAGCTGCCGGAGGCCAGACTCAAGCGCCTGTTGCGCATTCCGCTGCTCGGAAAGTGGGTCGCGCGCAAGATTCGCCAAGGCTTGGGGCTGGATCGCGCACGAATCCTGATTTCCGGCGCGGCCCCGATTCCGTTGGCATTGCTGCACTGGTATCAGAGCATTGGCCTGACCCTTTGCGAGGGCTACGGCATGACCGAAAACTTCGCTTACGGTACTTTCAACCGACCCGGTCAGGTACGTTTTGGCTCCGTGGGGCGAGGCATGCCGGAGAATCAGGTACGGATCGCCGACAACGGTGAAGTCCTGTTCAAAAGCCCGGCGGTGATGGCGGGTTATTACCTGGAGCCGGAGAAGACCGCAGAAACCCTGCAGGACGGCTGGTTGCATACCGGCGACAAGGGCGAAATCGACGCCGCTGGCTTTCTGACCATCACCGGGCGGATCAAGGACATCTTCAAGACCAGCAAGGGCAAGTATGTGGCGCCGGCACCGATCGAGGGGGAGATCGCCAAGAGCACCTGGGTTGAGCAGGTCTGCCTGATGGGCAGCGGTTTGGACCAGCCGCTGGCGCTGATCGAACTGGCGCCGGCAGCTCGTGAGGCGGCGCGCCAGCAGGTCGAGAGCGATCTGGCCAATACCCTGCGTGAGCTGAATGCCCAGTTGCAACCGCATGAGCGCATCCGGCATCTGCTGCTGGTGTGCGAGCCCTGGACGGTGGACAACGGTTGCATGACGCCGACCATGAAGATCCGCCGCAATGTGCTGGAGGCGCGTTTCGCCGAGCGCGTCAGCAGGCTCGCGGGTGACCGGCTAGTACACTGGGAACAACCCTAGGCGGCACCGCTAGGCGCCGAATGAAACCCCGCTATTTTGATCAGGAGCCGCCATGAAAGGCCCGCTGTCTTCACTGAAAATTCTCGATTTCTCCACCCTGTTGCCAGGGCCATTCGCCTCGTTGCTGTTGGCTGACATGGGTGCACAAGTGCTGCGTGTCGAGTCGCCGACGCGGATGGATTTGCTCCGCGTACTGCCGCCGCATGATGGCGGGGTCTCGGCTAGCCATGCCTACCTCAATCGCAACAAGCGCAGCATTGGCCTCGATCTCAAACGGCAGGAAGCGGTCGAGGTGGTCAAGCAGTTGGTGAGCGAGTACGACATCGTCCTGGAACAATTTCGTCCGGGCGTGATGGACAAGCTGGGCGTGGGTTATGCGGCACTCAAGGCGATCAATCCGAAGCTGATCTATGTGTCGATCACGGGCTACGGGCAGACCGGTCCCTACAAGGATCGCGCCGGCCATGACATCAATTACCTGGCCCTGTCTGGTATCGCCGAGCAAACCGGGCGTCGTGAAAGCGGGCCGTTGCCCTTGGGTATCCAGGCGGCGGACATTGCCGGGGGGTCTTTCCATGGCGTGATGGGGCTGTTGGCGGCGGTCATCCAGCGCCAGCAGACCGGTGAAGGTCAGTATGTCGATGTCAGCATGACCGACTGCATCTTCAGC
The DNA here is from genome assembly GCA_050739815.1 of Pseudomonas sp. Classification (GTDB taxonomy): domain Bacteria; phylum Pseudomonadota; class Gammaproteobacteria; order Pseudomonadales; family Pseudomonadaceae; genus Aquipseudomonas. The sequence goes on from JBOICE010000175.1 coordinate 5,039, forward strand.
CTGCATGCGATGGCTGGTGCCGGCTACCTGGCGTGTGGCGAGGAGCCGAAGATGGAAAGCCAGGCACTCAACGGCGGCAGCTTCTACGACTACTACCGCACTCGCGATGGTCGCTGGTTCTCGGTGGGTAGCCTGGAGCCGCAGTTCATGCAGCAATTCTGCGCCGGCATTGGTCGCCCGGAACTGGCGGCGGTTGGCTTGTCGCCGAAGCCAGAAGCGCAGAGCGCGCTGAAACGTGAGATCCAGATGGAGTTCGAGAAGCGCGACTTTGCCGAGTGGAGCGAGCGCTTTGCGGCTATGGATGCCTGCGTCGAGCCCATGCTGAGCCTGGCCGAAGCAGTCGAACATCCGCAGTTGAAAGCCCGCGACCTGGTCATCGAGGTGCCACGTGGCGGTAATTCGCCACAAAAGCAGATCGCCTGCCCGATCAAGTTTTCGGATGGCCTGCCTGCGCCACGGCATATCGGCTCACCGCTCGGCGCGCATACCGAAGAAGTGCTGCGTGGTCTGGGTTACGCCGCCGAACGGATCGCCGAGCTGAAGGCGGCGAAGGTGATTGGCTGAGCGGGAGATTGGCTGAGAACCTGTTCAAGACCCGCACTCGCGACGCTCTTGCACAGGTTCTGCGGGCCCCTTATTCCTGCCGCTGCTGTCCGCTGAACACCAAGGTAGCCCGGCAACGCCGGCAGAAATAGCGACGGCCTTTGCTGACCAGCGCATGGCGCTGGGCGGAGAAGGGGAAGTCGTGATCCGGGCACTGGCAGTTGTAGAGGTAGCGGGTCGAGGTGCGGCGTTTGATGGCGTAGGTGTGACAACGATTGGGCGGCAGCTCGTAGACCCCGCGCATGATCAATTGCCATTCTTCGCCGTGGGGCTGGATACGCGAGCCGAACATCTCACGCGCGATCATATGCGCGACTTCGTGGGCCACGGTTTGTTTGAGGAAATCTTCGCTATTTTCGCGGTACAGCTGCGGGTTGAAGCGCAGCAAGTTTTCGTCCAGGTGCGCCACCCCGGCTTTTTGCCCACGTAACCTGAGGCTGACCTCGGGGCGGGTAAAGCGGCGGTTAAAAAAAGCTTCGGCCTGCTGATAGCAAGCTTCGACACGAGCATTGAGCTGTTCGGGCATCGAGTCCTCCAAATGCAGGCGGGATTATGCCCAAGCGCGTCGTGACCAGCAGCCCTAAAACGACGAAACCGCCAAACGGCGGTTTCGGATTGCTTCAATGACAGGTGTTCAACTGGTATACACGGGGCCAACACCGAGGCCCCAGAAGATCACCGACATCGCGATCATCGCCACCAGAACCACCAGGCCGACCGCCAGCAC
>JBOICE010000176.1:0-4034 GCA_050739815.1 Pseudomonas sp.
GGTCCGCCAGGTAGAGGGTCAGGTTGGCCGCCATTTCCGCATCGGCCAGCGCCCGGTGCGCCTTGCCGGTGACGGGCAGTCTGGCCCAGCTATTGAGCGTGCCGAGCTTGTGATTCGGCGCCTGCGGCAATAACCGCCGCGCCAGCAGCATGGAACAGGCAAAGGTCTGCGGCCGGGTGCGCTGGATCAACGCCAGCTCGGCATCCCAGAACTTCTGGTCGAAGGCGGCGTTGTGCGCCAGCAACGGCGTGTTGCCGACGAAGTCCGCGACCTCACGCATCACCTGCGCGGCCGGGGGCGCCGCACGCAGCATGCTGTTGCTGATGCCGGTGAGGTTCTCGATAAACGCCGGCACCCAGACCCCGGCGTTCATCAGGCTCTGATAGCGCTCGACAATCCGTCCCTCTTCAAGGATCACGGCCGCGATCTCGGTGGCGCGGCAGTTGTGCCCAGGGGAAATACCAGTGGTTTCAAAGTCGATTACTGCAATGCGTTCCAACGTCGGTGTGTCTCGTCTGGGTGAAGGATAAGCACGCGGCCCGGCTCAGTTTCTCACCGGTTCAGTTTCTCAACAGCAAGGCGCCTTCAATCGGCACATAGCGGCTGGCGGCGCGGATCAGCGATTGTGCGGTCAAGCCTGGTACGCCATAGGCCGTGGCCTCGACACCAAAACTGCTTCTGATCTTGTCCAGCAGCATGTCGAAGTCGCCGTCGCCGGAGGCCAACACCACCTCATCGACGCGCGGCGCGGCATCCATGATGTCGATGGTGATGCCGACATCCCAATCCCCCTTGGCCGAGCCGTCGCTGCGCTGGATATAGGGTTTGAGTTTCACGGTAAAACCGAGGTTGCGCAGGATCCGCTGGAACTGCTGCTGCTTGGCGTCGCCACGCTCGATGGCATAGGCGTAGGCTTCGACTATCTCCCCGCGCTGGCTGATATCCGCCCACAACGCGGCGTAGTTGAAGTGACACCCATGGGCCTGGCGCACGGTGTAGTAGAGGTTCTGTACATCGGCGAATACGGCGATCTTCTTCACCGGTAATCCTCTTGGCGCGGGTCGCGCTGTGGCTGACAACTCTGACTTAAGGCTAAAGTCGCTGCCCAGTATGCCAGCCCCAAGGAAAGGACAGCCAATATGCCGCCGATTCCACTCGCAGCGACCCGGCACAATGCCCCGGCTTTACTCATTATCGACCTGCAACAGGGCATGCGCGAGTCGCGCCTGGGTCCACGCAACAACCCCGCAGCCGAAACCCGCATCGCCGCACTGCTCGGCCACTGGCGCGCCCATGGCTGGCCGCTGGTGCATATCCGGCATATCTCGCGCACGCCGACTTCGGTGTTCGCCCCCGGCCAGTCCGGTGTGCTGTTTCAACCGGCTTTCCAGCCCCTGGCCAATGAACAGGTGTTCGAGAAAAACGTACCGGATGCCTTTACCCACAGCGCCTTGGAACGCTGGTTGCGGGTGCGTGGTATCGAGCGCCTGGCCATAGTCGGCGTTGCCAGCGAGAACTCGGTGGAGTCCACCGCGCGCAGTGCCGGCAACCTGGGGTTTCAAACCGTGGTACTGAACGACGCCTGCTTCACCTTCGCCAAACCGGATTTCGACGGCCGACCCCGCAGCGCCGAGGAGGTGCACGCCATGGCGATGGCCAACTTGCAGGGCGACTATGCGACTGTGCTGAACAGCGCCGAACTGCTCGCCAGTCTCACCGGCGAGCCCTCTTGAGCCCTTGCCGCTGGGCGCAGACGGGCCCAGCATTTGGAGCGCCTGCGCCCATCGGCTACAGTGGTGCCCTGTTTTTTGCAGCGATAATTCGATGAATCCGCTCCTGATCCTCCGCGACGCCTGGTATTTCTTCACGCGCAACCTGGCTGCCATCGCCTTGCTCTGCCTGCCGCTAATCGTGCTCGAAGGCCTCGCCCAGCAGGCCATCGGCATCTGGAGCGGAAGCGAGGCATCGCCCGCCTATGGCCTGCTGGTCGGCCTGCTGTTCTACCCGCTCTACACGGCGGCGCTGATTCTCTTTCTCGATGCCCGTAGCCGCGGCCTGCAGCCCCGCACGCTAGAGCTGCTGGCCATGGCGCTGCGCCTGTGGCCGAGCTTCGCCGTGCTGGCGGCCCTGAGTACCTTGCTGATCATGCTCGGCGTTTCACTCTTTGTGCTGCCAGGGTTGTGGGTGATGATCAAGCTGGCCTTCGCCGAATACCTGTTGGTGCTGCGCGGGCTGACTCCGCTGGCGGCCCTGCGCGAGAGCTTTCAGATGACCACGGGGCATTTCTGGCGGATTCTGGTGTGCATCCTCTGCGTGATGCTGCCGCTCTGGGCACTCGACTGGCTGAGTTTCTCGTCGGCGGATCAGCAGCCGGATGCGCTGGTGTCATTCCTGCTGGATTGCGCCAATGGCTTCCTCCAGCTGTTCGCCAGCGTGGTGCTGTTTCGCTTGTTCATGCTGGTCGGCCAGAAGCCGGCAGACGCTTGAATTCCGACTAGGCTGTCAGGGGCCGATTATCCACGGAGGATCACCCCATGGCAGACGCTGACCCCAGCATCCTTTCGCATGTATCCCTCGGCACCAACCAGTTCGAACGCGCGGTCGCCTTCTACGATCAAGTACTGCCCACCCTCGGCTGTAAACGCATAATGGCCCATCCCGGTGCAGTAGCTTATGGCCGCGAATACCCGGAGTTCTGGGTGCAAACACCGCTGGACGGCCAAGCGGCGACGACCGGTAACGGCACTCATGTCGGCTTCTTCGCCCCGGACAAAGCGGCAGTGCAGGCCTTCTACTCCGCCGCGCTAGCTGCCGGGGCAACCGCGGAAGGCGAACCTGGGCCTCGCCCGGACTATGGCGAGCCCTATTACGGCTGCTTTGTCCGTGACCTCGACGGGCACAAGATCGAAGCGGCGTATTGGGATAGTGCGTTGATGTATGAGCTGTATGTCGAGCCGCACTAGCCGACAGTGCCGGGTATCAGGGTTGCGGCTGGTAACGCTGGGCCGCGTGTTCGATCCAGCCCTCGGACCGCATCTGCTCGAGCGCCTCGGCGATTTGTTGCCGCTCCGCATGCAACGAACGCTGCCGGGAAAAGCCGATAAATAATTCGGTGCGGGCAGCGGGCTGGTAGCGGGCCTTGGCAATCTGCGCGGCCAGGGCCTGATCGCGCAGCTCATAGTCGACCTGGCATTCCACCACCGGCAGTCGCCCGCGCGCCAACATCTGCAACAGCTGCGTCTCGCTACTGACGCCACGTTTCTGCAACTGTCGATCCGAGTCGAACGGCTCGAAATAGGTCGACTCCAGCACATAGCCAATCTGCTGATCACGCAACTGCGCGTACTCTGTCAGCTCGGCAGCGCATGCTTGCTGGCGTTGTAGGCACTGCGGTAGAGCAGCGGGGCAAAACCGGACAACGAGCTGAGGACAATGACAGCGCTGCATGCCACGCGGAAAGCGTTAAGGCAATGTTTGATGCGTGCCATCGCAGCAGGGCGGCGTCTGGGTGTGCTTGCAGCCGCACAAATACAGGGTCTCGCTCTGCTCGGCATGGAACTTCAACGGGTGGATGCCGCTGCCCTTATGGGTACCGTCGCAAAACGGTTGGTTGGCACTGCGCCCGCAACGACACCAGAAATAATCCTGCCCGGCAACCAGCTCAACCTCAAAAGGGCCACGCTGGGCAATCACCACTTCAGTCATGAACCTCTCCTCTTGCGGGCCGCGGCGTTCAGGCCTGGGCCGTGGCTGACCGCTCGGGTATGCTCGCGTCTTTTCAGCATAGTCCAAGCCCATTTGGCCCAGCCCATGACCCTGCCCCCGTTCCTGCGCCTCACCCTGCTTAGTTTGCTGGCCCTCTGCGGCGTCCTGTTTGCCGGGGTCTATGCCCTGACTTGGCACCCCGCAGCCCGCGAACCGGCACCGCTGGCTTGCTCAGCCCAAGCGCGCGCCCTGCAACCCGGCCAGGCACTGAAGGTGATGACCTGGAACGTGCAGTACCTGGCCGGCAAGCGCTATGTGTTCTGGTATGA
>JBOICE010000177.1:0-9919 GCA_050739815.1 Pseudomonas sp.
TGGCGGGACAAGTTCAGGGCAAGGTGGCATTGGTCACCGGCGGCGCCAGTGGCGTCGGGCGCGCGACTGCGCTGCTGCTGGCGCGTGAGGGTGCGCAGGTGCTGATCAGCGACATCAATGTCGCCGCCGGCCAGGCGCTGGCCGCCGAGATCGGTGCCGCGGCCAGTTTCATGCGCCATGACGCCGCGAGCGAAGCCGACTGGAACGATGTGATCGAGGCACTGCGCGTGCGTCACGGGCGCCTCGATATCCTGGTAAACAACGCCGGCATCCTGCTCAAGGGCTCCATCGAGGAGGCCAGCCTGGATGACTGGCAGCGCGTTCAGCGGATCAATTCCGACAGTGTGTTTCTCGGCTGCCGTGCCGGTATCGGGTTGATGAAGGAAGGGGCGGGCGGCTCGATTATCAATATCTCGTCCCTGGCCGCCCTCGCGGGCCGGGACGATTATGCCGCCTACAGCGCCTCGAAAGGCGCCGTCGCTGCCTTGTCCCGCTCGGTCGCGGCCCTGTGTCGGCGGCGCAAGTACCGCATCCGCTGCAACTCGCTGCACCCGGACGGGGTGCTGACGCCCATGTCCAGTGCCGAGTATCCGGCGGGCATCGATCCACGCAGGCTGACCATCGACAGTGATCCGATGCACCGCGTTTGCCTGCCGGAAGATGTCGCCGCCAGCGTGTTGTTCCTCGCCAGCGACGAGTCGCGGGCGATTAATGGGGTCGAGTTGCGTGTCGACAGTGGCCAGTTCGTGATGAGTATTTGATATGAGCCTGGACTATTTAGCCGTACGTGTGGCGCGGGTGATCGAAGAAACCTTCGACAGCCGTTCGCTGGAGTTCGAGCTGCCGGATGAGCTGGTCGAACGTTTTAGCTACCGCCCGGGGCAGTTCCTGACCCTGCGCGTGCCGTTCGAAGGCGGCTGGTTGCCGCGCTGCTATTCGCTGTCGAGCACGCCGTTGCTCGATGAACCGCTGCGGGTCACCGTCAAGCGGGTGCGTGACGGGCGGGCCTCGAACTGGCTGTGCGACGCGGTGCAGGCCGGTGACAGCCTGCAAGTGCTGGTGCCGGCCGGAGTATTCGTGCCGCGCCACCTGGACACCGACCTGCTGCTGTTCGGCGGCGGCAGCGGGGTCACGCCGGTGTTGTCGATCCTGCGCTCGGCCTTGCTGGCCGGCAGCGGGCGCATCCTGCTGATCTACGCCAACCGCGACGAAGCCTCGGTGATCTTCCGTGATGAGCTCAAGGCCCTGGCCAGCGCCCATCCGCAGCGCTTGCAGGTGATTCACTGGCTGGACTCGGTGCAGGGCATCCCGGCGGTGAGCCAGCTGGCCGAACTGGCCCGCCCATTCGCTGCGGCCGAGGCCTTCATCTGCGGCCCCGGGCCGTTTATGGATGCGGCGGTCAGCGCCTTGCACAGCCTCGGTATGGCGTCGGGGCGGGTGCATGTCGAGCGCTTCGTATCTCTGCCGGAAGAGGGTTCGGTGGCGCCGCATTCGGCGGTCGATATCGCCCAGGTCTGCAGCCAGCTCTCGGTGCGTCTGGACGGTGAAGAGTTCGATCTGCCCTGCGCCGAAGGTGAAACCCTGCTCGAAGCCATGCAGCGGGCCGGCCTGAAACCGCCGAGTTCGTGTCTGGTTGGCTCCTGTGCGACCTGCATGTGCACGGTCGAAAGTGGCGCAGTGGAAATGTTGCGCAACGACGCCCTCGACCAGCAGGAGCTTGACGAAGGCTGGACCCTGGCGTGCCAATCGCTGGCCCGCAGTGAGCACCTGCGGGTGCGCTTCCCTGAATGATCCGTTTGCCGAGTCCGTCACCATGACCGCATTATCTGCATCACCAGGCACCTGCGCTGCCTGGAATCCGCTGCCCTTGTCGATTCCCGCGCTGTTGTTCGCCACCGCCCAGCGCTACGCCGGGCGGGCGGCCATCGAGGAAGACGGGGTCGCCACCGATTACAGCGACTTACCGGAGCTGGCGCTGGGGGTCAGTCGCAGCCTGATGGCGTTGGGCATTGCGCCTGGCGACCGGGTGGCGATCTGGGCGCCGAACTGCCGCGACTGGATAGTTGCCGCGCTGGGGGTGCATTGCGCCGGGGCGGTACTGGTGCCGATCAACACCCGTATGAAGGGCAGTGAGGCGGCGGATATTCTGCTGCGCAGCCAGGCGCGGGTGCTGTTTGTTCAGGGTGAGTTTCTCGGTGTCGACTACCAGGCACAGCTGGCGCCGCAACGTCCGGCCAGCCTGGAACACCTGGTGCTGTTCGGCACGACAGAGCCGCAGCAGGCCAGCGATCTGGGCTGGTCCGGCTTCCTCGGCAAAGGCGCTCTGGTCAGTGCCGCGGCCGCCCGCGAGCGCGCTGCGGCGGTGGGTCCGGAGGATTTGTCCGACTTGTTGTTCACCTCCGGTACCACCGGCAAGCCCAAGGGCGTCATGAGCGACCACGGGCAGAACCTGCGGGCCTTCAACGAGTACGTCAAGGTCATCGGCCTGCAACCCGGCGACCGTTACCTGATCGTCAATCCGTTCTTCCATGCCTTCGGCTACAAGGCGGGCTGGCTGACCTGCCTGCTGGCCGGGGCGACCATTCTGCCGCATGCGGTGTTCGACGCCGAAGCGGTGTTCCAGCGCATTGCCGCGGAGCGCATCAGCGTGCTGCCGGGGCCGCCGACCCTGTACCTGTCGATGCTGGCCCATCCGCGGCTGGCCGAGACCGATCTGTCGAGCCTGCGCATTGCCGTGACTGGCGCGGCGACCATTCCGCCGGTGCTGATCGAGCGGATGCGCAACGCGCTGGGTTTTGCAGTGGTCACCACGGCTTATGGTTTGACCGAATGTGGTGGCCTGGCGACCATCTGCAACCCGGATGACCCGGCGGAAACAGTGGCTGGCACCAGCGGCCGGGCGATTGCCGGAACCGAGGTGAGCATTCGCTCGGCGGACAACCAGCCGCTGGGCGAGGGCGAGTCGGGGGAAATCTGCCTGCGCGGCTTCCATGTGATGCAGGGCCATTTCAACGACCCGGCCGCGACCGCCGATACCATCGACGCCGAGGGCTGGCTGCACACCGGTGACATCGGCAACCTCGATTCGCGCGGCAACCTGAAAATCACCGATCGGCTCAAGGACATGTTTATCGTCGGTGGCTTCAACTGCTACCCGGCGGAGATCGAAGCCGGGTTGATCGAACACCCGGCCATCGCCCAGGTGGCGGTGATCGGTATTCCGGATGAACGCATGGGCGAAGTCGGTTGTGCCTGCGTGGTGCTGCGTCACGACCAGCAGCTGGATGAGCCGGCTCTGATCGCCTGGGCCCGCGAGCGCATGGCCAACTACAAGGTCCCGCGCCAGGTGCGTTTCTTCCAGGCACTGCCGTTCAATGCCTCGAACAAGGTGGCGAAGAACGAATTGCGGGAGGCGCTGGTCGGCTAGAGCTCGCCACGGGCCTAGAGCGTCCGTGGCGGCTGGCTTGTGGGTGACAGTGGCGGTGGGGAGTGCGCTTTGCTGTGCGCTACGCTTGCCGCACGGAGTCTGGCGAGCGCAATCGTTGGCGGGGAGATGGTTTTCAGGCCCTTGTCGCCGCGGCAACTCTTGCTGGGATATTAGTTGCTGACCACCAGCGTGGCGCCGAGAGTCTCGACTACGCGCAGGTTCAGGCCGCAGCCGCTGGCGGCGCAGCCTTCGTGGGATAACTCGTGGTGGATCGTCGGGGCCCGCGGGAGCAGGCCCTGTAACGCCGTGGTCGCGGCTATCAGCGGCCTTCGAATTGCGCCGGGCGCTTGTCGATAAAGGCCTGCATGCCTTCCTTCTGGTCGCGTGAGGCGAACAGCAGTGCATTGGCCTTGCGCTCCAGGGCCAGACCGGCCTCCAGCGGTGCGTCCATGCCGGCGAGGATGACTTCCTTGATCTGCTCGGCAGCCAGCGGCGGCATCGCCGCAATCAGTTGCGCCATCTGCAGGGCATGAGCCTGCACTTCATCGTCGGCCACCACTTCGCTGACCAGCCCGGAGATCCAGGCTTCCTCGGCGGTGATCGGTTGACCGGTCAGCGCCATGCGCATGGCCTTGGCCTTGCCCACCGCGCGCACCAGGCGCTGGGTGCCGCCGATGCCGGGCATGATGCCGATGCGGATTTCCGGCTGGCAGAAGCGTGCGCTGTGCCCGGCGACGATGATGTCGGCGAGCATGGCCAACTCGCAGCCGCCGCCATAGGCGTAACCGCAGACGGCGGCGATCACCGGCTTCGGGCAATGCTGGATCGGTGCCCAGACCCGCTCGGTGTGGCGTTGGTAGATGTCGATCGGGCCAACCCCGGCCATGCTGTTGATATCGCCGCCGGCGGCGAACACCTTGTCGCCGCCGGTCAGCAGGATGCAGCGCACCTCGGGGTCGAGGCCCAGCTCGCTGAAGTGCTGCGAGAGCAGCGCCTGCAACTCTAGGCTCAGGGCATTGGTCGCCTGTGGGCGGTTGAGTCGCAGCAAGGCGACACCTGGGGACGGGTATTCCAGCAATACCGGTGGGGCGAGTGGATCAGGCATGGGCTTCCTCATTCTGTCAGCGCCAGATGGCCGTTCCATCTGGCCCCGTCGCATGGACGGCGGCAATGCTTTGGATTGTTGCGGCCATGCGTTTGGCCTTCATCGTCCGTTCAGACGAAGTGGACGCGCGGCTTTATCCCTAGAGTGCAATTCAACACAGGAATAAGGAGCGCGCCATGAGTGGTCACTCGGGGCTAGATTATAACGGCAAGGTGGTGCTGATCACCGGCGGCACCAAAGGCATAGGTGCAGGTATCGCCCGCAGCTTTCTGGCGGCCAATGCCCGGGTCATCGTCTGCGGGCGCACAGCTCCTGAGGTGGTGCCGAGCGTGGGCGAGGCCCGCGCGGCGTTCATCGCGGCCGACGTGCGCGACCAGGATTCGCTGCGGACCTTGTTCGACACGCTGCGCGCCGACTACGGCCGCCTCGACGTGCTGATCAACAACGCCGGCGGTAGCCCGGCGGCGGACGCCGCCAGTGCTTCGCCGCGCTTTCACGAAGGGATCATCCGCCTCAACTTGATCGCGCCGCTGAATGTCGCGCAGCAGGCCAACCTGCTGATGCAGGAGCAGGCGGACGGTGGTTGTATCGTCTTTATTGGCAGCATCAGCGCTCTGCGCGCCTCTCCGGGTACGGCCGCCTATGGCGCGGCCAAGGCCGGCGTGCTGGCCCTGGTGCAGTCGCTGGCGGTGGAGTGGGCGCCCAAGGTGCGGGTGGTGGCAGTCAGCCCCGGCCTGGTCCGCACCGAGCAGGCCCATCTGCACTACGGCGACGAGGCCGGCATCGCCGCGGTCAGCGCGGGTATTCCGGCTGGGCGCATGGCCGTGCCGGAGGATATTGGCAACGCCTGCCTGTACATCGCTTCACCGCTGGCCGGTTACGCCAGCGGCTGCAACCTGTTGCTGCATGGCGGCGGCGAACGCCCGGTGTTCCTCGACGCCGCGCAGGTTGCTCCCAACTGATCGACCCATGGCGGCGTTCCGGGTTCGGGCGCCGTTCTCAACACGCAGGAGACGAACTTGGCTGATCCAGAATTGCTATCCAAAGTACGCGCCCTAGTGGGGCGCGAGTACGGTCGCGTGAATGCCTGGGACGAAGTCAATGCGCCGATGATTCGCCAGTGGTGCGAGATCATGGGCCTCGACAACCCGCTCTACAGCGACCCGCAATTGGCTGCCAACAGCCGCAATGAAGGGCTGGTGGCTCCCGCATCGATGCTCCAGGTCTGGTGCATGGAAGGCTTTCACTTGAACAACTACGCGCCCGGCTCGACCACTGAGAACCCCTATGAGGTGCTCAAGCTGATCGAGAGCTACGGCTACCCGTCGGTGGTGGCGGTGAACTCCGAGCTGACCTTCGAGCGCAACCTGCGCCCTGGCGAGAAGCTCTACTACACCACGCGGCTGGACGCGGTGGGCGACGAAAAAACCACCGGTCTGGGTACCGGCTTCTTCGTCACCCTGATCATGAGCTACTTCTCCGAACGGGCCGGTGGCGACGAGAAGGTCGGCGAACAGCTGTTCCGCGTGTTCAAGTTCCGCCCGGCCAATGTGCAGAAGCCTGCGGCCGCAGCGCCGGAAACGCCTGCTCCAGTCACGGCCAAGCGGCCCAAGCCGGGCCTGAGCGACGACACCCGCTATTTCTGGGAAGGCTGCAACGAAGGCAAGCTGCTAATCCAGCGCTGCACTCAGTGCGCGACCCTGCGGCATCCGCCAGCGCCGGTCTGCATCAACTGCCATTCCTTCGACTGGGACACCTTGCAGGCCAGCGGCAAAGCCAGCCTGTATTCCTTCGTGGTGATGCATTACCCGGAAGTGGCGCCCTTCGATCACCCCAACCCGATTGGTTTGATTGAGCTGGACGAAGGCGTTCGCCTGGTCGCCGGCCTGGTCGGCGTCAAGCGCGAAGACATCAGCATCGGTCAGCGTCTGCAGGTCGAGTTCCAGACCTTCGACGATGACCTGACGCTGCCGTTGTTTCGGCCGCTGGCAGAGTAGGGGGCGGTATGGATTTCCAATTCAGCGAAGATCAGCGTGCCATCGCCGAAATGGCCGGCAGCCTGATGAGCGACTACTGCACCGATGAGCGCCTGCGCGAGTGGGACCTGGCGGGCCAGCCGTACATGCACGGTCTGTGGACGGCGTGCGTGGAAACCGGCCTGCAAGCCTTGGCCATTCCGGAAGTGGCCGGCGGCAGCGGGCTGGGCATGACCGAATTGATGCTGTTGCTCGAAGCCCAGGGCCGTGCCCTCGGCCAGGTGCCGTTGTGGCGTCACCAACTGGCAGCGGCGACCCTGGCGCAGTTCGGTAGCGAGGCGCTGGCGCCCTGGGCCGAGCAAGCGGCCAGCGCCAGCGTACTGTTGAGCCTGTCGCTCGATGGCTTGGGCAGCGCCCATGGCATCGAACTGCAGGCGCAGCCCGACGCCGATGGCTGGCGTCTGGACGGACGGGTCGCGGCCGTGGCCCTGGCTGAGCAATCCGCCGCTGCGCTGGTGTTGGCGCAGGTCGAGGGCCAGCCACGGCTGGTCTTGCTGGACCTGAGCCACGCCGGTATCACGACAGTGCCGGGGGTGATGACCCACGGCGAAGCGCTGGCCGACCTGCAGGTGCAGGGCGTCACGCTCGGCGCCAGCCAGGTGTTGCCGCAAGCCGCACTGGAGTGGCTCGAACCCCGCGCCATCGCCGCCTTGGCGGCCTTGCAGTTGGGTGTCAGCGCCGAACAGATTCGCCGCAGCGTCGAGTACGTCAGCGAGCGCAAGCAGTTCGAGCGCAGCATCGGCAGCTTTCAGGCCGTGCAGATGAGCATGGCCGACGCGCATGTGGCCCTCGAAGCCCTACGCAGTGCGCTGTGGCAGTTGTGCTACCGCCTGGACGCCGGTTTGCCGGCACCTTCCGAGGCCTTGGCCACGGCTTGGCTGGCCTGCGAGGCTGGACACCGGATCGGCCACAACGCACAGCATGTGCACGGCGGCATCGGCGTCGACCTGACCTATCCGATGCACCGCTTTCTCTACTGGAGCCGCGCTCTGAGCAGTGCCCTGGGTGGCTCGGCGGCGAGCTTGGAGCGTCTCGGCGATTGGCTGAGCGATAACGACACGTTGGGATGGAAATATGACCTCGAAGAACACCAAGCGCTTTGAAGACGTGCGCCCCGGCGAAGTACTGCCGGAGCTGGCGATCCCGATCACTGTCGGCCTGATCACCGGGGGCGCGATCGCCACCCGCGATTACTTCCCCGGTCACCATGACCTGGAGGCGGCGCGAGAGCTCGGCTCGCCGCATATTTTCATGAATATCCTCACCACCAACGGCCTGGTTCAGCGCTTTGTCGAGCAATGGGCAGGGCCGGAGGCGCGCTTCCTGTCGCTGAAAATCAAGCTCGGGGCGCCGAATTACCCGGGCGACTGCATGACCTTCAGCGGTGAAGTGACCCATCAGGATGCCGCCACGCGCAGCCTGGAAGTGACCCTCAAGGGCAAAAACTCCATGGGCAACCACGTGACCGGTACGGTCGCGCTGGTTCTGCCCTAATTCGCGGGAGACAGAACAGATGACGAATCCGTCGATTTCCGGGCGCGCCGCCATTGTTGGGCTGGGCGCGACCGAGTTTTCCAAGAATTCCGGGCGTACCGAACTGCGCCTGGCCATGGAAGCGACGCTGGCGGCGCTGAAGGATGCCGGCATCGATCCGTCCGAGGTCGAGGGCTTCAGCTCCTACTCGGTGGACAAGGTGCCGGAGTACGAGATTGCCCGCCTGCTGGGCTGCAAGGACGTCAAGTTCTTCTCCCAGGTGCCCCACGGCGGCGGCGCGGCCTGCGCCCCGGTGATGCACGCGGCGATGGCGGTGGCCACCGGCGTGGCCAAGGTGGTGGTGGTTTACCGGGCGATGAACGAGCGTTCCTGGTATCGCTTCGGCAGCGGCAGCTACGGCTTCGCCTCGACGCCGATCTTCGAGAACGTCAACTACGGCTGGTACATGCCCCACGGGCTGCACACTCCGGCGGCCTGGGTGGGGATGTTCGCCCAGCGCTATATGCACCGTTACGGCGCCACCTCCGAAGACTTTGGCCGGGTAGCGGTAGCGGTCCGCGACTTCGCCGCGACCAACCCGGCGGCGTTTTTCTACGGCAAGCCTATCACCCTCGAAGAGCATCAGGCCTCGCGCTGGATCTGCGAGCCGCTGCACCTGCTCGATTGCTGCCAGGAGTCCGATGGCGCGGTGGCCATGGTCATCACCTCGGCCGAGCGCGCCAAGGACCTGCGGCAGAAGCCGGTGGTGATCAAGGCCGGCTCCCAGGGCATCACCAATGGTCAGCAAATCATGACTTCGTTCTACCGTGACGACATCACCGGCTTACCGGAGATGGGCGTGGTCGCGAAAGAGTTGTACGGTCAGTCCGGCCTTGGTCCGGAGGCGTTCCAGACCGCGGTGATCTACGACCACTTCACCCCGTTCGTGTTGCCGCAGCTGGAAGAGTTCGGTTTCGCCAAGCGCGGCGAGGCCAAGGAGTTCATCCGCGCCGGCCACCATGCACGCGGCGGCAAGTTGCCGATCAACACCCATGGCGGGCAGTTGGGCGAGGCCTATATCCACGGCATGAACGGCGTTGCCGAAGCGGTGCGCCAGGTGCGTGGCACGGCGGTGAACCAGGTTGCGGATGTAGAAAACGTGCTGGTGACCGCCGGGACCGGCGTGCCCACCAGTGGCCTGATTCTCGGCTCGGTATAAGGAGCGGCCCATGTTCGTCGATCTCACCCCCGAACAGCATGCTCTGCGCCTCAAGGTTCGGGACTATTTCCAGAACCTGATGACCCCCGAGCTGCGCCAGCAATTGCGCGGCAAGGAAGGCGGCGATCTGTACCGCAACACCGTTCGCCAGATGGGCCGCGACGGCTGGCTGGCCGTTGGCTGGCCCAAGGCCCATGGCGGCCAGGGTTATGCTGCGACTGAGCAGTTGATCTTCTTCGAAGAGGCCAACATCGCCGGTGCGCCGCTGCCGTTCGTGACCATCAGCACTGTGGGTCCAGCCTTGATGGCCCACGGCACGGCGCTGCAAAAAGAGAAGTTCCTGCCGGGGATCGCTGCCGGCGAAATCATATTTGCTATCGGCTATTCCGAGGCCGATGCCGGGAGCGACCTGGCGGTGCTGAAAACCACGGCCCGTGAGGACGGCGACGGGTTCGTGGTGAACGGCAGTAAACTCTGGACCTCGGGTGCCGAGTCGGCCGACTACATCTGGCTGGCGGCGCGCACCGATCCTGAGCGGCCACGGCACAAAGGCGTGTCGATCCTGATTCTGGACACCCAGGCCAAGGGCTTTTCCAGCACCGTGATCCCGACCACCAGCAACCCCACCGCAGCCACCTACTACGACAATGTACGGGTAC
>JBOICE010000178.1:0-15563 GCA_050739815.1 Pseudomonas sp.
AGCAGTTCTCGCTCAACGCCGGCTTGTTCAACCTGACGGACAAGGAGTACTGGCAGTGGGGCGATGTCCAAGGGTTGGACAGCAACAGCCCCAGCCTCGGCCGCTTCACCCAAACCGGCCGCCACGCTGCTATCAACCTGATCTGGGAAATCTGACTTTCGTCCAAGCCTCGCGAGCGGGATAATCCGTCGCTCACGAGGAGGCGACCATGACATTTCTCTGCGCCCCGGAACATCTGGCTGAAGGCCAGAGCCGGGGCTTTTTACTGGATGGATTGAAACTCTTGGCGGTGCGCAAGGATGGCCAGGTGTATGCCTATCAGAATCGCTGCCCGCACCGTGGTGTGCCGCTGGAATGGCTGGAGGATCAATTCCTCGACCACAGCGGCAGCCTGATCCAATGCGCCACCCATGGCGCGCTTTTCCTGATCGACTCCGGCGAATGCGTGGCCGGCCCCTGCGCCGGACAAACGCTCGACGCACTGGCGTGCCGTGAGGACGCCACTGGTATCTGGGTCAAGCTGCCAGCCTAGATTGTCAACCTAGAGAGGTGTCGGCGCGGGCCGGGTTTCTACACAGCCCGGCCTAGAGCTGCACCTCGAGCCGCCGGATAAGGCGCATCTCATCCACCGACAACTCGGCTGCATAAGCCAGCACCTCGACGCCTGCCGCCAACGCTTCGCGCAACGCGGCCGCGTAAGCCGGATCGATTTCCGCCGCGGGCCGCACCGCATCTACCCTCGACAGGTTCACGCAATACAATTGCACCGCGCGCACGCCCTGACGCGCCAGGGTCGCCAGTTCGCGCAGGTGCTTGGCACCGCGCTCGGTTCGCGCGTCAGGAAAAGCCGCAATCGCCGAGCCAGCGAAGCCCAAGGTGACACTCTTGACCTCGACAAAAGCCGGACCGCTCGGGTAATCCAGACGGAAATCGATCCGGCTGTTTTCCTGGCCGTAAGCCACTTCACGCTTGAGTGCCGTGAAGCCTGCCAGTTCGGCAATCACGCCAGCCTTCAGCGCCTCCTCGACCAGGGGGTTGGCCCGTGCGGTATTCACGCAGGCCAGCCGCCCTTGCGGAGTTTTGCTGAGTTCCCAGGTGCCCGGCAGCTTGCGTTTGGGATCATTCGAGCGACTGAACCAGACCGCGCCGCCCTCGACCATGCAATTGAGCATCGAGCCAGTATTCGGGCAATGGATGGTCAATTGCTCGCCGCTTGCGGTTTCGATATCGGCGAGGAAACGCTTATAGCGGCGCAACAGCCGGCCTTGCTCCAACTCCGGGACGAAACGCATCAGGACTGCCAGCTCTTCAGGCCGCGGGCAATCCGCTCGACCGCCTCCTGTAGCCGCGGCAGGCTTTGGGTGTAGGCGAAACGCACATGGTGACCGGCCTGGTAACGGCCGAAATCCAGCCCAGGCGTGAAGGCGATATGCTCGGTTTCCAGGAAGTGTCGGCAGAAGGCGAACGCATCGCCGCCGAAAGCGCTGATGTCCGCATATAAGTAGAAGGCCCCCTCCGGCTCGACAGCGATAGCGAAACCCAGCTCACGCAAGGCCGGCAGCAGGAAGTCGCGGCGCCGGGCGAACTCGCCGCGGCGCTCTTCGAGGATCGCCAGAGTAGCCGGCTCGAAGCAGGCCAGCGCAGCGTGTTGGGCCATGCTAGAGGCACTGATGTAGAGGTTCTGAGCCAGCTTCTCCAAATCCGCCACCGCAGCCGGTGGCGCCACCAGCCAGCCGAGGCGCCAGCCGGTCATGCCGAAATACTTGGAGAAACTGTTGAGAACGAACGCCTCGTCATCCACCTCCAGCACGCTGGCCGCGTCCACGCCGTAAGTCAGGCCGTGATAGATCTCGTCCACCACCAGATGACCGCCGCGCTCCTTCAACGCATTGGAGAGTGCCGCCAATTCATCGCGGTGCAACAAGGTGCCGGTCGGGTTTGCCGGCGAGGCGACCAGCGCACCCACACTGTCGTGATCCCAATAGCGCTCGACCAACGTCGGGGTCAGTTGATAGCGTACCTCTGGACCCACCGGGACCAGTTGCGCGGCGCCTTCGACCAGGCGCAGGAAATGCCGGTTGCAGGGATAGCCCGGATCGGCCAGCAACCAGTGCATGCCGGGATCGACCAGCAGGCTGGTAGCCAGTAGCAACGCACCTGAGCCACCGGGAGTAATGAGAATCCGTTCGGGGTCTATGCTTAAGCGGTAGCGTTGTGCGTAGAAGCCGGCGATGGCTTCACGCAGCGCCGGCACACCCCGCGCAGCGGTGTAACGGGTGTGTCCATCGGCTAGCGCGGCTTGGCCCGCAGCGATGATCGGCGCAGCGGTGGTGAAGTCTGGCTCGCCAATCTCCAGGTGAATGACATCATGACCATCCGCCTGCAATTGATTGGCCCGCGCCAGCAGCGCCATCACGTGAAACGGCTCTATCGCGCGGCTGCGTGCACTGTAGGACGGGGTCATGAGCCTTCCTTATATATGAGTTAAGGAAGCGATTCTAACCAACCCTCCGGGTAAACAGCAGCAACCATGGCAACCGGGAGTGGCGCGGCCGAGGGCGATCTGGTAAGTTCGCCCGCTTGCAGCCGCAGGGCCGGCAAAATGACGGCAATGGACAGTATCCTGCGCAGTGGATTAGAGAGATTAAGAGGCGGTCATCCATGCCCACCAAAGCAAAAGCAAAGAACGACCCACTGAATCGTGGCTTCGAACCCTATAAAGAAGTGAAGGGCGAGGAGTACATGAGCGACCCCATGCGCGCTCACTTCACCAACATTCTGGAGAAGTGGAAGCTGGAGCTGATGCAGGAAGTCGATCGGACTGTGCATCACATGCAGGACGAAGCTGCCAACTTCCCGGACCCGGCCGACCGTGCGAGTCAGGAGGAAGAGTTCAGCCTGGAACTGCGTGCCCGCGACCGTGAACGCAAGCTGATCAAGAAAATCGACCAGACCCTGCAGTTGATCGAAGACAACGATTACGGCTGGTGCGACTCCTGCGGCGTCGAGATCGGCATCCGCCGTCTGGAAGCCCGTCCCACCGCCACCCTGTGCATTGACTGCAAAACCTTGGCGGAAATCAAAGAAAAGCAGATCGGTTCCTGATCTCAGAACGGGGCGCTCAAGCGCCCCGCTTCGTTTCTAGCAGTACCTGCCGACATGAACACTCCTGCCTATGTTGGGCGCTTCGCCCCGACGCCCAGCGGTTACCTGCACTTCGGCTCTCTGGTCGCGGCGCTGGCATCCTATCTGGATGCCAAAGCCTGTGGCGGTACCTGGCTGGTGCGCATGGAGGATCTCGACCCTCCCCGCGAAGTGCCCGGCGCACAGACAGCCATCCTGGCCACCCTGGAAAGTTACGGCTTCGAGTGGGATGGCGAACCGATCCGTCAAAGCGAACGCCATGCGGCCTACGCCGCGGTACTCGATCGCCTGTTCAGCCAAGGCCTGGCTTACGCCTGTACCTGCTCACGCAAACAACTGGAAGACCATCAGGGTATCTACCCCGGCTCTTGCCGCAATGCCGGGCATGCCCGGCACGACGCGGCTATCCGTCTGCGCGTACCGGAGCTGGAGTATCAGTTTGCCGATCGTGTGCAAGGGGAGTTACGTCAGCACCTCGGCCGCGAGGTCGGCGACTTCGTGATCCGTCGCCGCGATGGGCTCTACGCCTATCAACTGGCCGTGGTCCTCGACGATGCCTGGCAAGGCGTGACCGATATCGTGCGCGGCGCCGATCTGCTCGATTCGACGCCGCGGCAACTCTATCTGCAGGAGCTACTCGGCCTGCCACAGCCGCGTTACCTGCACGTACCGTTAATTATCCAAGCGGACGGACATAAGCTCGGCAAGTCCTACCGCTCACCACCGCTACCCGCCGATCAGGCTGCGCCACTGTTGATCCGTGCCCTGCATACCCTCGGGCAAAGCGTACCCAGCGAATTGAACGACGCCCGCCCCCATGAGTTGCTGAACTGGAGCATCCGCCATTGGGACGCCAGCCGCATTCCACGCAGCCGCACCTTAGCCGAAGCGCAGTTGCACTGATGCTGTCGGCTGCACAACACAACACGCAATCCGCCGTGACCCCGACCGGGGCCGATCGCTCTCTGCACGATTTATTTGCCCTACCGTGCCCAATGCTTCCTGCTTTCAGCGTCCTTCCGTTAACATCGCCGCATCCCTGACACGAGACACGGCATGTACATCTACCGATTGGTCTTACTTCTGGTGGTGGGGATCTACCTCTTCTCCCCCGCCATCATGGACTGGTGGATTGACCCTACCGGAGCCTGGTACCGCCCCTACCTGCTGTGGCTGATCCTCATCGTGGTGACCTTTATCCTGCAGAGCCAACGTGATGCTGACGAGCTTTAGCCTAAGTCAGCTGATCCTGATCAGCGCCGCCTACCTGCTGGTGCTGTTTGGCGTCGCCTGGGTCAGTGAGCGCGGACTGATACCGCGCTGGATCATCTGCCACCCGCTGACCTACACCCTCTCGCTCGGTGTTTACGCCAGCGCCTGGGCCTTTTATGGCACGGTGGGCCTGGCCTATCAGTACGGCTTCGGCTTCCTTGCCAGTTATCTTGGGGTGTCCGGCGCATTCCTGCTGGCCCCGGTACTGCTCTACCCAATCCTGCGCATTACCCGCACCTATCAGTTGTCGTCACTGGCCGACCTGTTCGCCTTTCGCTTTCGCAGCACCTGGGCCGGCGCACTGACCACACTATTCATGCTGATTGGCGTACTGCCGTTATTGGCATTGCAGTTTCAAGCGGTGGCCGACTCAATCGGCATTCTCACCCGCGAACCCGTGCAAGCTCGCGTAGCGCTGAGCTACTGCGCATTGATCACGCTGTTCACCATCTTGTTTGGAGCCCGGCATATCGCCACCCGCGGCAAGAACGAAGGCCTGGTCTTCGCCATTGCCTTCGAATCGGTGGTCAAGCTGGTGGCCCTTGGCGGCATTGGCCTGTACGCGCTCTATGGGGTGTTCGGCGGGCCGCATGAACTGGAGCTCTGGCTGCTGCAAAACCAAGCCACCCTCGCGGCCCTGCACACACCGCTACAAGAAGGTCCCTGGCGAACGCTGCTCCTGGTGTTCTTCGCCTCGGCCATCGTGATGCCGCACATGTATCACATGACCTTTACCGAGAACCTCAACCCGCGCGCCATGGTTAGCGCCAGCTGGGGGCTACCGCTGTTTCTGTTACTGATCAGCCTGGCGGTGCCGCTGATTCTCTGGGCTGGACTGAGGCTCGGCGCTACCACAAACCCCGAATACTTCACCCTGGGCATTGGCATCGCAGTAAACAACGACACCTTGGCCCTGCTCGCCTATGTCGGCGGTTTATCGGCGTCCAGCGGGCTGATCATAGTGACCACCCTGGCGCTCTCCGGCATGGCGCTCAACCATCTGGTGCTACCGCTGTATCAGCCGCCCGCCGAAGGCAATATCTATCGCTGGCTGAAGTGGACACGTCGCGCACTGATCATCGCCATCATTGCCGCAGGCTACGGTTTTTATCTGTTGCTCGGCGCCGAGCAGGATTTGGCCAACCTCGGCATCGTCGCCTTCGTCGCCACACTGCAATTTCTCCCCGGCGTGCTCTCGGTGCTGTATTGGCCAACCGCCAACCGCCGCGGCTTTATCGCCGGCCTACTGGCCGGGATCGCCGTGTGGCTAACGAGCATGTTGCTACCGCTGATCGGCAACCTGCAGGGGTTTTACCTGCCGCTGTTCAATGTCATCTATGTCCTCGACGATACCAGTTGGCACCTGGCGGCGATCGCCTCACTGGCAGCCAACGTGCTGGTCTTCACCCTGGTTTCACTGTTTACCGAAGCCAGCCCGGAGGAGGTCAGTGCCGCCGAGGCCTGCGCGGTGGATAACGTGCGGCGCCCACAACGGCGCGAACTGCTCGCCGTGTCACCGCAGGAGTTTGCCACCCAACTGGCCAAGCCACTCGGGGCAAAAACCGCACAACGCGAGGTCGAGCAAGCCCTGCGAGATCTGCATCTGCCCTTCGACGAAAACCGCCCCTATGCCCTGCGCCGCCTGCGCGACCGCATCGAGGCCAACCTCTCCGGCCTGATGGGGCCGAACGTGGCCCAGGACATAGTCGAAACCTTCCTGCCGTATAAATCCGGCAGCGAAAGCTACGTGACCGAGGACATCCACTTCATCGAGAGCCGCCTGGAGGATTACCACTCGCGCCTCACCGGTCTGGCCGCCGAGCTCGACGCACTGCGCCGTTACCACCGACAGACCCTGCAAGAGCTACCCATGGGTGTGTGCTCGCTGGCCAAGGATCAGGAAATTCTCATGTGGAACCGCGCCATGGAGGACCTGACAGGAATCGCCGCGCTGCGCGTAGTCGGTTCGCGCCTATCGGCCCTCGGCGAGCCGTGGAAAGACTTGCTGGAAGGTTTCATCAACCTCCCGGACGAACACCTGCACAAACAACGCCTCGCGCTCGATGGGCAAATCCGCTGGCTGAACCTGCACAAAGCCGCCATCGACGAACCTCTGGCACCAGGTAACACCGGCCTGGTGCTGCTGGTCGAAGACCTCACGGAAACGCAGATGCTGGAAGACAAGCTGGTGCACTCCGAGCGCCTGGCCAGCATCGGCCGCCTGGCAGCCGGGGTCGCCCACGAGATCGGCAACCCGATCACCGGCATCGCCTGCCTGGCGCAGAACCTGCGCGAGGAGCGCGAAGGTGACGGCGAACTGAGCGAGATCAGCAATCAGATCATCGAACAGACCAAACGCGTCTCGCGCATCGTGCAATCGCTGATGAGCTTCGCCCACGCTGGCGCGCGCCAGCAGCCGGAGGAACCGGTCTGCCTGGCCGCAGTGGCGCAAGACGCCATAGGCCTGCTGTCACTCAACCGCCGCAGCGTCGAGGTGCAGTTCTTCAACCTCTGCGATCCCGAACACTGGGCCGAAGGCGATCCACAGCGCCTGGCGCAAGTACTGATCAACCTGCTCTCCAACGCCCGTGACGCCTCACCACCAGGCGGCGCTATCCGGGTCAAGAGCGAGGCCTCCGAACATACAGTCGACCTCATCGTCGAGGACGAAGGTACGGGCATTCCAAAGGCAATCATGGATCGCCTGTTCGAACCCTTCTTCACCACCAAGGATCCAGGCAAAGGAACCGGCCTGGGTCTCGCTCTGGTCTATTCAATCGTGGAAGAGCATTATGGGCAAATCACCATCGACAGCCCGGCCGATCCCGAGCACCAGCGCGGCACCCGTATTAGGGTAACTTTACCGCGGCATGTCGAAGCGACGTCCGCAGTGACCAGAGACCGTCGAGAGAACTGAATTAATGCCACATATTCTGATCGTCGAAGACGAGACTATTATCCGTTCGGCCTTGCGCCGCCTGCTGGAACGCAACCAATACGAGGTCAGCGAAGCCGGCTCCGTGCAGGAAGCGCAAGAGCGTTTCAGCATCCCCAGCTTCGACCTGATCGTCAGTGATCTACGCCTGCCGGGCGCCCCCGGTACCGAGCTGATCAAGCTCGGCCAGGGTACCCCCGTGCTGATCATGACCAGCTACGCCAGCCTGCGATCGGCGGTGGACTCGATGAAGATGGGCGCGGTGGATTATATCGCCAAACCCTTCGATCACGATGAAATGCTCCAGGCAGTCGCCCGCATCCTGCGCGATCGGCAAGACGCCAAGAGCGCACCGAGCGAGCGCAGTAGCGCCAACGGCAGTCGCGGTGCCGACAAACCTGTCAACAATAGCAACGGCGAGATTGGCATCATCGGCTCCTGCACCTCGATGCAGGAGCTTTACGGCAAGATTCGCAAAGTTGCCCCGACCGACTCGACCGTACTGATCCAGGGCGAGTCCGGCACCGGCAAAGAACTGGTCGCACGGGCACTGCACAATCTCTCCAAACGCGCCAAAGCACCGATGATCTCGGTGAACTGCGCGGCAATTCCGGAAACCTTGATCGAGTCAGAACTGTTCGGCCACGAGAAAGGCGCCTTCACCGGCGCCAACGCTGGGCGTGCTGGTTTGGTGGAAGCCGCTGACGGGGGCACCTTATTCCTCGACGAAATCGGTGAGTTGCCATTGGAAGCCCAGGCCCGTTTGCTACGCGTCCTGCAGGAAGGCGAAATTCGCCGAGTGGGCTCGGTGCAATCGCAAAAGGTCGATGTGCGCTTGATCGCCGCCACCCACCGAGACCTGAAAACCCTGGCCAAAACCGGCCAGTTCCGTGAGGACTTGTTTTACCGCCTGCATGTCATTGCCCTGAAACTGCCCGCCCTGCGTGAGCGCGGTGCAGATGTCAGTGAAATCGCCGGCCTGTTTCTCGCCCGCCAATCCTCGCGGATGGGGCGCAGCGAGTTACGTTTTGCCCATGACGCCGAGCAGGCCATCCGTCATTACCCCTGGCCGGGGAACGTGCGCGAATTGGAAAATGCCATCGAGCGCGCCGTCATCCTCTGCGAGGGTTCGGAAATCTCTGCCGAGCTGCTGGGTATCGATATCGAGCTGGATGATCTGGAGGACGACGATTTCCTCAGCCCCCCCCTGCAGCACAGCAGCAGTAATGCTCACGAACCCACGGAAGACCTGTCGCTAGAGGACTACTTCCAGCATTTCGTCCTTGAGCATCAAGACCACATGACCGAGACCGAGCTGGCGCGCAAACTCGGCATCAGCCGCAAGTGCCTGTGGGAGCGCCGCCAGCGCTTGGGTATCCCACGCCGTAAAACTGGAGCTGTGATTGGCAGTTAAAGCGCAACGGCGGTGACAGGCGCGCGATTTTTCGGCCACACACTGTTACCTCCTCAATATCTCGTAACAAAAGCCGGGTCTTATGGTAACGAGAACCCGGCTTTTTTATGCCTCCCAGCCACCCTTCAAAGTGCTCAAGGCCTTGTTTTACAAGGATTCTTAAAAACTGGCACGGCTCCTGCTATATGTTTCGTACAACAACAATAACAAGCACTGTAAAAGACAATAAAAATAAGACGTACCGACTCCAGCACAATAAAAACAATACCGCGGGAGGCGCAGCTAACTGATTCTTTTGGAGAGGAATTGCCTTTGGGGCTTGCCCCACAACCAGGCCGAGAATAACAAGACTGCCCCAAGGCAGAGCCTGCACTGGTTGGATCACATGATCATGGCTACATCAGCATCCAAAGCAATCCGTTTGCTATTGACTCCCAAATTGGGAGTTACTCCTGAAGCCACTAGGCCGACGGATCGGGTCGATCAACAAAAACAACAAGCCCGACATAATAATAAAAACAAAGCACGCACCTACTTGGGGGGGAGCTCCGGCTCCCCCAGTAGCTTCTTCCCCAAAGGCATTGACGGCTCCCGCTTTCATAGCCCTTCGCAGCTTCCTACACCATCCCCCGACTCAATGCTAGAATCCGCGCCTATCATGCGGTCATTTCCTATTCTGGCCGATCATTCCGTCAAACAGTGCATCCCATGCTGAAAAAGCTGTTCCAGTCTTTGCGTTCTCCTCTGCGCCGCGCCAAACACCTGCGCAGCACCCCTGAAGTGCTGACCAATCGCCAGCATCCGTTGCGTCGCGGGCAAATCAGCCGTTACGCGGTCAGCGTCGTTGAACGCCTGCAAAATGCCGGCTACCAGGCTTACTTGGTGGGTGGCTGCGTACGCGATCTATTGTTGGACATCGAGCCCAAGGATTTCGACGTCGCCACCAGTGCCACGCCCGAGCAGGTACGGGCCGAGTTTCGCAATGCGCGGGTGATCGGCCGCCGCTTCAAGCTGGTGCACGTACATTTCGGCCGCGAGATCATCGAAGTTGCGACCTTCCGCGCCAATCACCCGCAGAGCGAAGACGATGAAGACAGCAACCTGTCTTCGCGCAATGAAAGCGGCCGGATCCTCCGCGACAATGTCTATGGCAGCCTTGAGGACGACGCTCAGCGCCGTGACTTCACCATCAATGCGCTGTACTACGACGTCACCGGCGAACACATCCTCGATTACGCCCGCGGTGTGCACGATATTCGTAACCGCCTGATCCGCCTGATCGGCGATCCCGAGCAACGCTACCAGGAAGATCCGGTACGCATGCTGCGCGCCGTACGTTTTGCCGCCAAACTGGACTTCGACATCGAGAAGCACAGCGCCGCGCCAATTCCGCGTCTGGCCTCGATGCTGCGGGAAATCCCCTCGGCGCGCCTGTTCGATGAAGTGCTCAAGCTGTTTCTTGCCGGCTATGCCGAACGCACCTTCGAGCTACTGGTCGAGTACGACCTGTTCGCTCCGCTGTTCCCGGCCAGTGCCGCCGCACTCAAGCGCAACCCTGACTACACCCACAGCCTGATCAGCCAGGCGCTGGCCAATACCGACCTGCGGATCCAGCAAGGCAAACCGGTAACCCCGGCATTCCTCTTCGCCGCCCTACTCTGGCCCGCGCTACCTGCTCGCGTGATGCAATTGCAGGGCAGCGGCATGCCGCCGATCCCGGCCATGCAGGAAGCCGCCCATGAGTTGATCAGCGAGCAGTGCCAGCGCATTGCCGTGCCGAAACGCTTCACCATTCCGATCCGCGAAATCTGGGATATGCAGGAGCGCCTGCCGCGGCGCAGCGGTAAGCGTGCCGACTTGCTGCTGGAAAACCCACGCTTCCGCGCCGGTTACGACTTCCTCTTGCTGCGCGAAAGCGCTGGCGAGAAAACCGGCGGCCTGGGTGACTGGTGGACGGATTATCAGGACTGCAGCGACAGCGAGCGCCGCAGCATGATCCGCGACCTGAACAGCAGTTCGGAAGACAGCAGCGGTGCGCCGCGTAAACGTCGGCGCGGTGGTAACCGTCGACGTGGACCGCGCAGCGACGGCGCACCGAACTCCGCGGGCGAATGATGGAGCGGGTGTATATCGGCCTCGGCAGTAACCTGGCCGAGCCGCTGGAACAGTTGCGTGGCGCGCTCAACGCGCTGGCGGAGCTGCCGCAGTCGCAACTGGTGGGCATGTCGTCATTCTATGCCAGCGACCCGCTCGGCCCGCCCGATCAGCCGCGCTATGTCAATGCCGTGGTCGCATTGGATACCAGGCTCACGCCACTGCAGCTGCTCGATGCCCTGCAAGCCATCGAACTGAATCAAGGTCGGCAGCGCAAAGCCGAGCGCTGGGGCCCACGCACGTTGGACCTGGACATCTTGCTGTTTGGTCAGCGCCTGCTCGACGAACCCAGGCTCAAGGTGCCGCATTACCATATGCACGCCCGACCGTTTGTCCTTTACCCTCTGGCGGAGCTTGCCCCAGACCTGCAACTGGCGGATGGCCGACGGCTCAGCGAGCTGCTGAGTGCCTGCCCATTCCAGGGCCTGGAGCGCCTTTAAGAGCCTGTTGAATATCCGCGGCGCGGGGTCATGCGGCGCTGAACACCAGCTCGGCCGGCTCATTCCGCACATGTATATTCCGCTCCCTCGCCCTGCGGGCCGGCCATCGGCTGTTACTTGGCTCTGTTGCGTCGCGCCTTGTGACCCACTCCATATGGGGAATGCCGCTACCTGCGAAAAGCCGCCACTGCCCGGACCTGCGTTCGCGACGAGTTGGAACAACTTCTCAGCCGCCATGGCTATGGCGGTAACGCCAGTAACAAGTCGGTAACACCTGCAATTGACTTCACCCCGCCCCATCAGGACTATAGGCGTCCCGTTGCCCCGCACTGATACGCGCGAGGCGCCAAGAGGACGATTGTGATGCCTGACGTTACCCTGACCACCCTACAAAGCCTCAAGCAGAGCGGCGCGAAAATCGCCATGCTCACCTGCTATGACGCCACCTTCGCCCAGGCCTCTTGCCAGGCCGGAGTCGAAGTACTGTTGGTGGGCGATTCCCTCGGCATGGTCCTGCAAGGCCACGACAGCACCTTGCCGGTTAGCGTCGCCGAGATGGCCTACCACGTTGCCAGCGTCAAACGCGGCAATCAGGGCGCGCTGATTCTTGCCGATCTGCCCTTCATGGCCTACGCCACTCTCGAACAAACGTTCGCCAATTGCGCCACACTGATGCAAGCCGGTGCGCATATGGTCAAGCTCGAAGGTGCCGCCTGGCTGGCTGAGCCGATCCGCCAACTGGTCGAGCGCGGTGTTCCGGTATGCGCCCACCTTGGCCTGACACCACAAGCGGTAAACGTCTTCGGCGGCTATAAGGTCCAGGGTCGAGGCGAGGCCCAGGCCCGCCAGTTGCGCTGCGACGCCATGAGCCTGGAGCAAGCCGGCGCGGCAATGTTGCTGCTGGAATGTGTGCCGAGCGAGTTGGCAGCGGAAATCACCCAGGCGGTGAAGATTCCGGTAATCGGCATTGGCGCCGGTAGCGCCACCGACGGCCAGGTACTGGTTCTGCACGACATGCTCGGCTTGTCCCTGACCGGTCGCACACCCAAGTTCGTGAAGAATTTTATGGACGGCCAGACCAGCATTCCTCAGGCCCTCACCGCCTATGTCAAGGCCGTCAAAGACCTGTCCTTCCCCGCTATCGAACACGGATTCTCTGCATGAACACGGTTACCACCGTCCGCGAACTACGCGCCGCAGTCGCCCAGGCCCGCGCCGAAGGCAAGGATATTGGCCTGGTGCCGACCATGGGCAACCTGCATGCCGGCCACGCGGCACTGGTTGAGAAGGCCGCCCAGCGCGTCGACTTCGTGGTCGCGAGCATCTTCGTCAATCCGCTGCAGTTCGGCCCCAAGGAAGACCTCGCCAGCTACCCGCGCACCCTCGCGGCGGATCAGGAGAAACTGATCCAGGCCGGCTGCCACCTGCTGTTCGCCCCCAGTGTCGAGGAAATGTATCCCGACGGCATGACCGGGCAAACGCTGGTTCACGTATCAGGTGTGTCCGAAGGTCTTTGCGGCGGCAGCCGGCCAGGCCATTTCGATGGGGTCGCCACGGTGGTGACCAAGCTGTTCCAGATGGTGCAGCCGGACCTGGCGGTGTTCGGCCAGAAGGACTACCAGCAACTGGCGGTGATTCGCACCCTGGTACGCGACCTGAACATGCCAATTCAGATCATTGCCGAGCCTACCGTGCGGGCCGAGGACGGCCTGGCCCTGTCTTCGCGCAACGGTTATCTGAACGACGAACAGCGCGCGGCGGCACCGGCGATTTATCGCTGCCTGAAGCAGACGGCCACGGCGATCAAGGCTGGCGAGCGCGACTTTGCCACCCTGATTGCGCAGGGTAAAAGTGCGCTGGAGCACGCCGGGCTCCGCCCCGACTATCTGGAAATCCGCACAGCCGACCACCTGCGCCAAGCCGAGGCTCGCGACCGCCACCTGGTGATTCTCGCCGCGGCGTTTATTGGCAGCACCCGGCTGATCGACAACCTCGCGTTCGACCTCGAAGAACACGCCTGAAACCACGCTGCCCGTAGCCTTGATAGCCCCTCAAGCTTCGGGCAAACTCAGCCGCCGTTTATGGCCCCGTTAAGGAAATCCCCATGCACGCCATCATGCTCAAGGCCAAATTGCACCGCGCCGAAGTCACTCACGCGGTGCTTGATTACGAAGGCTCCTGTGCCATCGACGGTGAGTGGCTGGACCTTTCCGGCATCCGCGAATACGAGCAGATTCAAATCTACAACGTCGACAACGGCGAGCGCTTCACCACCTACGCCATCCGTGGCGAAGAGGGTTCGCGGATCATCTCGGTAAACGGCGCGGCGGCGCACAAAGCCAAAGTCGGCGACCGCGTGATCATTTGTGCCTACGCGCACTACAGCGAAGCCGAGCTTGCCAGCTTCAAACCGCGCATGCTGTATATGGCGCCCGGTAATGAACTCAGCCATACCAGTAATGCCATTCCGGTGCAGGTCGCTTAAGACCAAAGCCGCTAAACTGAAAGCCCGGAGCGTTCCGGGCTTTTTAATGGTCAAAGGTTTTCACGTTAGTCAGGAAGGAAGTTGCAGGCCATGGCGTATTACCAACACCCGCTCGACGTTACTACCCTGCCCGCTTGGCAGGCGCTGGGCCAGCATCGCGGAGCCATGCAGGACTTCAGCATGCGCGAGGCGTTCAATGCCGACGCCGAGCGCTTCAGCCAATTTTCCCTGAGCAGCTGCGGCATCTTCCTCGACTACTCGAAAAACCTGATCAACGAGCAGACGCGCAACTTGCTGGTCGACCTGGCACGCGAAGTGGGCCTGGAGCAGGCCATTCGTTCGCTGTTCGACGGTGAGCTGGTCAACGCCTCGGAAGGCCGCCCGGCCCTGCACACGGCGCTACGCCGGCCGGTCGGCGAACGCCTGGCGGTCAACGGCGTCAATGTGATGCCCGAAGTCCACCGCGTACTCAACCAGATGACCGAGTTGGTAGTCCGCATCCACAACGGCTTGTGGCGCGGCTACACCGAGAAGCCGATCACCGACGTGGTGAATATCGGCATCGGCGGCTCCTTCCTCGGCCCGCAACTGGTCTCAGAGGCGTTGCTGCCGTTCGCTCAACAGGGCGTTCGCTGCCATTACCTGGCCAATATCGACGGTAGCGAATTCCACGAATTGTCGGAAAGCCTGCGCGCCGAAACCACGCTGTTTATCGTCTCCTCGAAATCCTTCAACACCCTGGAGACCCTGAAGAACGCCCAGGCCGCACGCGGCTGGTACCTGGCCCAGGGTGGTTCGGAAGGCGAGCTGTATCGGCACTTCATTGCGGTTTCCAGCAACCGTGAGGCAGCGATTGCCTTCGGTATCCGCGAAGAGAATATCTTCCCCATGTGGGACTGGGTCGGCGGCCGCTACTCGCTATGGTCGGCGATCGGCCTGCCGATTGCCTTGGCCATCGGCATGTCCAACTTCAAGGAGCTGCTGTCCGGCGCCTACAGCATGGACCAGCACTTCCAGAGTGCGTCCTTCGAACGCAACATGCCGGTAATGTTGGCGCTGCTTGGGGTCTGGTATGGAAACTTCTGGGGTGCGCAAAGCCACGCCATCCTGCCCTACGACCATTACCTGCGAAATATCACCAAGCACCTGCAGCAGTTGGACATGGAGTCCAACGGCAAAAGCGTGCGCCAGGACGGCAGCCCGGTCACCTGCGATACCGGCCCGGTGATCTGGGGTGGCGTCGGCTGTAACGGTCAGCATGCCTACCACCAGCTGCTGCACCAGGGCACCCAATTGATTCCGGCAGACTTTATCGTGCCGGTAGTCAGCTACAACCCGGTCGCCGATCACCATCAATGGCTGTATGCCAACTGCCTGTCACAGAGCCAGGCGCTGATGCTGGGCAAAACCCGCGACGAAGCCGAGAGCGAGCTGCGCGCCAAGGGCTTGACCGAAGACGAAGTGCAACGCCTGGCACCGCATAAGGTGATTCCGGGTAACCGCCCGAGCAACACCCTGGCCATGGAGCGCATCAGCCCGCGTCGCCTGGGCGCACTGGTGGCGCTCTACGAGCACAAAGTATTCGTGCAGAGCGTGCTCTGGGGCATCAATGCCTTCGACCAATGGGGTGTCGAGCTGGGTAAGGAGCTGGGCAAGGGCGTCTATCAGCGCCTGACCGGCGGCAACGAGCAGCCGGCCGAGGATGCCTCGACCCAAGGG
>JBOICE010000179.1:0-14822 GCA_050739815.1 Pseudomonas sp.
CACCAGACCCTGCTGATCAACGAGCGGCGCCTGAACATGATGAACGCCGAGGACCGCAAGTTCCTCCAGGCCGAGATGGATAAGTTCCTCTCCGGCGAGGATTACGCCCAAGCGGAGGGCTACGTACCACCCAGCGATTCGAGTAAAAATCCGTAAGCACCCGTTATAGCTAAATATTTTTCTAGCTCGCGCTTGACAGACATAAGCCAAATCCGTCTAATAGCGCCCCGTTGGCCCAGGTAGCTCAGTCGGTAGAGCAGGGGATTGAAAATCCCCGTGTCGGCGGTTCGATTCCGTCCCTGGGCACCACCTTTCGTTTTCAGGTCGTGTCAAAACCACCCGAAAACCTACGAGGAGCCCGCCAAGTGCGGGTTTTTTGTCGTCTGTGATTCCCAACCCTTCCCTTGTAAGCCCAGATAAACGGGGGTATATCTGGTGGGACTTCAGTTCGGTCATGGAAAATCCCCCCAAAGTGAGCACCAAGCCAGACAGCACGGCACTTGCCGCGCTACAGCCCAAGGACAAGCCGTACAAGGTTGGCGCGGGTGCTGGCCTGTACCTGGAGGTGAAGCCGAACGGCTCCAAGCTGTGGCGGCTCAAGTACCGATTCGGCGGCAAGGAAAACAAGATATCCATGGGCGCCTTCCCTGCCGTTTCACTGGCGCAAGCCATCAAGGCCCGCGACAAGGCCCGCGCCACGATCAAGACCGGCACCGATCCGAGCGCCATCCGTAAGGCGGAACGCGACGCCCAAGCCACCCAGCGACCAAGGGCGAAAGCCTTTCGACTGGTTATGACGCTGGAAAACTCTCTGACCATCGAAACACCCCGCCAAGTCCTGAGCCTGACACCCGAGCAGACCGCCGCCGTCCGCGCTTTTCTGCTGGCCGTTGAACCGGAGGCCGTCGCTCATGCCCCTGACTGACAGCGCCATCAAGACCGCCAAGCCCAAGGAAAAGCCCTACAAGCTGAGCGACGCCCACGGGCTATACCTGATGGTCACGCCGACCGGTTCCAGACTGTGGCGCCTCAAGTACAGATTCGGCGGCAAAGAGAAAGGGCTAGCCTTTGGCGCGTACCCCATCGTCACGCTTGCACAAGCCCGAGATAGGCGCGACGAAGCCCGCAAGCTGCTTGTAGACGGCATAGACCCCGGCGCCGAACGCCAGGCAGCCAAGCAGGCGCAGAAGGTGGACGGCGTGACCTTCGAGACACTGGCGCGGGAGTGGTACACCTACAACGCGCCGCGCTGGGCAGAGAGCACCGCCTACAAGGCCAAGCTGTATCTTGAAAACGACTTGATCCCTGGCATTGGTGCGAGGCCCATAGCCGCCATCACCCGACCCGAGCTGGTAGAGCTGGTGCGCAAGGTGGAGGCGCGGGGCACGCTGAATGCCGCTGGCAAGATCCGCCAATGGCTACACCAGATTTTCCGCTATGGGCTAGCGCGGGGAGTGGTAGACAGCAACCCGGCCACCGATCTGGACGTGGTAGCAGCACCAGCCAAAGCAGCGCGCCACCATCCGCACGTCACCTTTGCCGAACTGTCCGAACTGCTGGGCAAGTGCGAGGCCGCCAGTATCAACGCCCTGACCCGCCGCGCTATTCGCCTGCTGGTGCTGACGGCTGTTCGCCCTGGTGAGCTGCGCGCCGCGCCCTGGACTGAGTTCGATCTAGACGCCGCTACCTGGACGATTCCGAAAGAGCGCATGAAAGCCCGCCGCCCGCATGTGGTGCCCCTGCCCTGCCAGGCCGTGGCCATCCTGCGCCAGCTGCAAGAAATCACCGGGGGCTATCCGCTGGTATTCGCCGGCCAGCAAAACCCCGAGCGGCCAATGAGTGAGAACACCATCAACAAGGCGTTGCGGCTGATGGGCTACGAAGGTCGCCAAACCGGCCACGGCTTCCGCCACCTGCTGAGCACCGAACTTAACGGGCGCGGGTACAACAAGGATTGGATTGAGCGCCAGCTAGCCCACGGCGACGCTGACGAGATACGCGACACCTACAACCACGCCACCTACTTGGAGCAGCGCCGGGACATGATGCAAGCCTGGGCTGATTCAATCGACGCCCTGTGCTCTGGCGCCAATGTGGTGAGCATCAAGCGCAAGGCTTAACGGTTTTGGCTGGCCTAGCCCAATGGGGCAAAGCGGATTTACCTCCGCCCGACCTGCCTATTTATTCAGTATGGGAACGCTCAGGAGGCGAAAGGATGGACGAATTTGATTATTGGATGATCGGCGATGAGTTCAGCGTCACCCACGCAGCAGCTCTAATCGTGGGCGTCTCACCAGCAAGACTGTGCTGCCACCAAGGCATTCACTACCTATCCGTGGGTCTTAATGACACCAGCACATCTACCGATGACCCAAAGTTCCAAGCCGCCTTTGCTGCTATTAAAAAAGCGATAAAGGGCTGCACACTCAAAGCGAAAGTTAGAGTCTCAGCGCGAGAATATGGAGAAGCAGACGCCCAGCTAGATGCCGAGTACAACGAGTGCCTTTATGAGTCCGGCCGCGGGCGAACAGCCGAGGAAGGTGAGATATTAGCCGAAGACTTCTCTTGCTTTTACAAGCCCTTTCCGGACTGGGAGTTAACCACACTGGGAAAGGACGATCTTCGCGCCTGGCTAGCAAGCCGCGGGATCACGAGGGGGTTTTTCTTCCCCGCTCGAGAGGAAAGCCAAGCTGGCTATCTGAACCGGAGCCACCCCAACTATGCGCCGAAACTAGCTGCTGCCATTCACGCATGGGAAGCGGTCAACAATAATCCCGAACTGCTGAGAGGAAAGTCACCCAAGACCGCAATTAAAAAATGGCTGAAAGAGCACGCCGGCGCATACGGTTTAATCAAAACTGACGGAACGCCTAACACACAAGGCATTGATGAAACCGCCAAACTGGCAAACTGGAAGCCCGAAGGCGGGGCCAGCAAGACGTCCAAAAAGTAGGCTATGTCCCAGTTACGTGTTGCATGGGACGCCCAACTGCCTCCTGAAAGCAGTGGGCGGACTGGATCGCCTTCCGGTAGCGCTCAAGCATTCGTCGCCAGCCGAGGTAATTGACCAGGTACTTGGTGGCGACCCCATGAAACCGGACCATCCAGCGTTTCAGCCTGCTGTGGTAGGCGTTGACGTTCTGGATATGGAAGGCGCCTTCACGAACCCGCTGCCCACGCTTGGCATGCACCACCTGGTGGGTAATTCCGCAGGTTCTGGCAAAGGCGGCGTAAACGGCAGCGCCATCCGTACATAGCACCGACTCGCGATCAATCAGTGGCAGGAGTACGTCCTGTACATGGGGAGCATCGAGCTTAGCCAGTTTGAAGTCGCCAATGTGTCCTTCACGATCGCGCACCACCATCACCGGAATCTGGTCTTTGCCTGTTCCGCGTGTCGTCCCGATACCGCCTCGCTTACGCGACGGGCGCGGCAATTGACGTTGCCCCTTGAAAGACTCCAGGAAGAAGGTCTCATCGGCTTCGACGATGCCGTTTTCATGTGTATCACGATGCCCGGCAACCGCATGCAGAAAACGGTGCCGCCACAAGAAAGCGGTGTTTTTACTGATGCCGCAGCGCCGGGCGGCTTCTCTGAACGTGAGGCCATTGATCAAGGCAGAGGCGTAGTCATCCCAGCAATCTGCCTTGCGTAAGTGCGCCAACGGCGTGCGGCTTAGGGCATTGCAGGTCCGCCCGCATGCGCGGCAACGGTAACGACGCAAACTGCGGTTCCAGCCCCAGGCGGCCAATTGCGCGGCATCAACGGCGCAGTGCGGGCAGGCTTGCAGAGGGGGCACGGCATCGTCGACCACATCCCGTCGAGGTTGCTTATGCAGAGCGAGCTGAAGAATGGACTTCTGCTTGGCAGTGAGCTGGCTCAAAAGGCCCAGCAGATGTTGGAAGGCTTGGATATCCATAAACAGACTCCTCGTGAGGTGCCTGCTTACAGATTAGTCTTCCAACACGTAATTGGGACATAGCCAAAAAGTAACCCACCCACCCTTTGAGCCCGCTCCAGCGCGTGATTCTGCAGCAAGGGCAGCCCTTTATCCAGCAAGCACCCAACCACCCCTTCCCTTATTTTGTGAGGCAGGTTTTCAAAACCTGCCCAGCTATTTCACTGTCGCTCCGTTGTATTGAATGCGTAGCCATCAACGTTACCCACACTGCCCCGGAGGGCACAGACGATGGCCACAAAAACCAACCTCGACCAATTCCCCAGCCGCTTCATCAAGTTGGCAAAGGTGAAGGACTACACCAGTCTTTCCACGTCAGAGATTTACCGCCGCATTGCCGCCGGCACCTTTCCCGCTCAAGTCACCCTGGGACCAAAATCTGTTGCCTGGATCGAAGCAGAAATTTTGCATTGGGTCGACTCGCTGGCTGCACAACGCGAGGTAATCTGAAATGAAAACGGCCGCCCGCCCCGAAGTACAAAGCAACCAGTTGCGAGGCGAATTTACCACCCGCGCTCGCATGGCTCCGATCAAGATAGCCCGCGTGCTGGAGCAATTGATTAATACCAAACCGCGTCAACGATTCGAGACCGAACGCATCGGCGATCACTGTTTGCACATCACTATCGGCAGCCCTGCCCACGACTGCGGCCTGGTATTCAAACGCTCCGCCGAGCGAGCACCGAACCACTGGGGAAAGCCCTGCGACGTCACCCGCCACAGCCTGCCGCACAGCAAATACCGACGCGCGCGTGCCCTACTGGCACAGCTGACACCCGCCGCACCAGCGAGGGTTAACCCATGACGATCAAACAACCCTGCCAAGCAGCGGGGACGCTCCCGGCTTTCCTGAAAAGAACGGCCCGTCCTGAAGAGAAGAGCAGCCCAGTCCGCAGTGACTCTTGCCTGGTCAATGGGCTTACCTTGCCCAGCATCGCCGCCACAGTCATGGATGCCCGGTGCGCCACTCACGGCTACCAGGCCAGGCTGAAACCCACCAGAAGCGCCCGCAGCATTCGCCGCGTCCTGCGAAAAATGGGCGCTACCCCTGAGCAAATCGAGGCCGTGCTGCATGGCCGGAGGGTAGGTGAATGACCGCCGCTCTCGAAATCAAGCAAGTGAACGATGTCGCCCTGGCCGCTATCGACAACCTGCTGGCCGACTGGCTGCCGGATGGCAAGTGCATCGGCAAAGAGTACTGGCCGACCAATCCGGTGCGCGGCGACCGCAAGCCAGGATCGTTCTCCATCAACAGGCACACCGGTACATGGCACGACTTTGCCAGCGGCGACAAAGGCGGCGACCTGGTATCGCTGCTGGCCTACCTGCGCGGCTGCCGACAGATGGAAGCCGCCCGACTGATTGCCCAGCAGCTCGGCTTGTCGATTGCCAGCGACCGCCAGCCACCTGACTTCCTACAAGACAAGATCGAGCGCCAGCGCATCGCCCACCAGCGAGATCAGCGCCAGCAACAGCACGATGCCGAGCAGCAGGTCAAGTGGGATCAAGCCGCTGTTCGAGCACGCCACGATCTGGCAATGGCCGGTCCGGCTGATCCGGCATTCCCGTACTTGATCGCCAAGGGGATACAGACGCATCACTTCGGCCAGCTCGGCAACAAGCTGCTGATTCCGATCTGCTGGCGCGGGGCCGTGGTCAACCTGCAAACCATCACCGCCGATGGCACCAAGCGGTTTTTGCCTGGTGGCCGAATCACTGGCTGCTATGTGCCGTTTGGGCGTATCGAGGCCGGCAAGGACCTGCTGATCTGCGAAGGAGTCGCCACTGCCGCCACGCTGGCCGAGGAAGCAGGCTCGGCAGTTGCTGCCGCCCTGAGCGCCAACAACC
The DNA here is from genome assembly GCA_050739815.1 of Pseudomonas sp. Lineage (GTDB taxonomy): Bacteria > Pseudomonadota > Gammaproteobacteria > Pseudomonadales > Pseudomonadaceae > Aquipseudomonas. The sequence goes on from JBOICE010000179.1 coordinate 5,808, forward strand.
TGCTGCCGGTTGGCCTGGAGTTGCAACGCCGCTACCCGGATGCCGTGCTGATTGTCGGCGTCGATGACGATCGCCAGACCGCAGGCAATCCTGGAAAGACTGCTGCAATCCACGCTGCTGCCGCGCTCGGTTGCGGGTATGTACTGCCGGCCTGGCCGGAGGATGCCCCTCTGCACCTCAGCGACTTCAACGATCTACGCCAATGGCGGGAGGGCCGTCTATGAATGCATCACTGATGACCCCGGTACAGACGCCCGTTGCCGATCTGGCCGCCCCGGCATTCCGTTTCGTCGCTGCCGGCGATATGCCGGTGAAGCCGATTGCCTGGCTGATCCGCGGCTACATCGAGGAGGACGCCTTTGCAGTGCTGTTCGGGCCGCCCGGCAAGGGAAAATCGTTCTTCGCCCTGGACGCGGCGTGCTGTATCGCCACCGGCACAGCCTTTCACGGGCACGAAGTGAAGCGGGGGGCCGTGTTCTACATCGCCGGGGAAGGCCACAACGGCATTGCACGCCGCCTGCGCGCCTGGGCACAGCACAACGAAACGCCACTGACTGATGAGCCTCTATTCGTATCTGAGGGGCCGACAGACCTTGCCAGCGCGACCAACGCGGCGAGGGTAGCCGAGGCCGTCCAGCAGCTCGCAGACGCGACCGGGCAAGCCCCTGTGCTGATCGTTATCGACACCCTGGCGCGCAACTTCGGCGGCGACGAAAACAGCGCAACCGACGTGGGGCAGTTCGTCCGGCATGTGGATATTCACCTGCGCCACAAGTGGAGGGCCACGACCCTGATCGTCCACCACAGCGGCAAGGATGCCGACCGAGGCGCGAGAGGATCGTCGGCACTCAAAGGTGCTGCCGATGCCGAGTACGAAGTGAGCCGCAGCGACGAAGACAAGATCATCCGCCTGACCCCGCGCAAGATGAAGGACGCTGAAGAGCCGCCGCCGCTCGCCTTTGAGCTGGTCGGCTTATCGCTGCAGGACGATGCTGGGAATCCGATCGGCGGGGCTGCGCTCAAGATGACCGAGTACACCCCGTCAGCGGCACCGGCCAAATCCGGCATGGGCAAAAACCAGCAGATGGCGCTCACGATCCTGGAGAAGATGCACAAGGAGATTGCCGACCGTCTCGCCCATCAAGGAAGGGAGGATCACCCGGTATTGATCCAGCATGAAGACTGGCGGAAACGCTGCGAGGACGGCGGCATAATGCGCAACCGCTGCAAGGAAGTGAGCGACGCACTGCTCAAGCGCGAAGCAATTCGCCTGGACTGGCCGCATGTGTTTCTGCTGACGGATGCCGTCCGAAATGTCCGGCCCCCCTTAGGCGAATCGGACGATTCGGACGCCTTCGACCCTTAGCCTTTCGGACAAATCGGACGCGATTCGGACAGAATTCGGACGGGGTACTCGCCCTTAAGCTGACGGCATGCGTACCAGATATGATCGTGAATCAACTGGCAGCTGCTTCCTGTTGAAGCCGATGCAGCATGCGCACGAACTCCAGCGCCAAGCGCTGGTTTTCCGGGGTGAGTTCGCGAAAGCTCTGGCGCAGCTGCACGGCGTCGCGGGTGAAGTCGGCGGAATGCTCTTCGCTACCGGCTGATCTACAAGCCCCCGGTGAGCGGAGGGCAACTCCCTCAACGAGCGAGTAAATTGCCGTCATGCTGGAGCCAAGCGCTCCGGCAAGCCGCTCCAGCAGAGCCAGCGAAGGACTGCTTTTGCCTTGTTCGATACGCGACAGGTTGCTGGTGGCCGTTTCGACCTCCAGTGCCAGGGCTTCTTGTGTCAGCCCTTTTTCTCTGCGCAGTGCGTAGATGACTTGCCCGATATGCATGGGGCGGATTGTTGGTTCCGCCTTGCTCTGGAGGCAAAACACTACAAGCAATTTGCTTTACAATATTGCCTTTTATGCAAATCACGACGGTGCCTGGAGGCGCTCGGCGGGGATTTTCGAGGACAAAGCGAGCACCATGCCGACACTGCACTGGGTAGGAAAGGACAAGGTCCGGCATCACCATCGGGACGTACCCTACCGCGTTCTTCGCGACCACTACCGCTTTGAGGCGTCCAGCGAGACGCCGGCCAACAGCACCGATAACCATATCGTCCACGGCGACAACCTGGAGGCGCTGAAAGGCCTGCTGCCCGAGTTCGAGGGCAAGGTGAAGTGCATCTACATCGACCCACCGTACAACACCGGCAACGAAGGCTGGGTGTACAACGACAACGTCAACGATCCGCGTATCAAGAAGTGGTTGGGTCAGGTGGTCGGAAAGGAAGGTGAGGACATGAGCCGCCACGACAAGTGGCTGTGCATGATGTATCCGCGCTTGAAATTGCTACATCGGCTGCTGGCGGATGATGGAACCATCTGGCTTTCGATAGACGATAACGCTGCAGCTCTCGTTCGCCTTGTTCTTGATGAAGTATTTGGCGCAGCCAACTTTGTAACTTGCGTCGTATGGGAAAAAGCCGACTCACCGCGGAACTCTGCCAACCAGTTTTCCACCGACCACGATTACATCCTCGTTTACTCAAAGAGGCCGAATTGGGTGCCGGCAAGGCTGTCGCGAACCGCAGAGTCAGACGCCATTTACCAGAATACCGATGCTGACCCAAGGGGGCCGTGGATACCTGGTGACCCTTTTGCGAACAAACCTTACTCAAAGGGCTTGTACAGCATTCCCGGCCCCACAGGCAGAGAGTTCAGTCCACCGCCGGGACGGTTCTGGCGAGTCTCGGAGGAGCGGCTGCGCGAGCTCGATGACGACGGTCGGATATGGTGGGGGCCCACGGGTGAGGCACGGCCAAGTATCAAGCGCTACTTGAGCGAAGTGGCCGATCTTGTGCCGAGAACGCTGTGGAAAAAGGATGTCGGCAGCAATCGCACCTCCAAGAACGAGATGCGCGCCATTTTCTCGGAAACCTCTTCGTTCGACACACCCAAACCCAGCAGTCTGATTGGTCGAATTCTTGAAATCGCCGCCGACAAGGACGCCCTCATCCTCGACTCCTTCGCCGGCTCCGGCACCACCGCCCATGCTGTGCTCAAGCTCAATGCCCAGGACGGCGGCAGCCGGCGCTTTATCCTGATCGAAATGATGGACTACGCCGAAACCCTGACCGCCGAGCGGGTGCGGCGGGTCATGGGCGGTTACGGGGAGGGCGGCAAGCCGGTAGCCGGACTGGGTGGCGGTTTTACCTATCAGTCCCTTGGCGAACAGCTGTTTGATGATTGCGGACAGCTCAACCCGGCAGTCGGCTTGGCCGCCGTCCGCGATTACGTCGCCTGGCAGGAAGGCATCCCCAAAGCCGCCCGCCTACCGCGGGACAACCCGCAGCACCGCTACCGGTTGGGCGAGGCCAACGGCTTGCGGGTGTTCTTTGTGTACGAGGCCAAGCGCGTCACCACCCTCGATCTCGAACTGCTAGCCGAGCTGGTGCAAAGCCCCGGTCCGACGCTGATTTATGCCGATCAGCTCGCGCTGGGTGAAGAGTTCATGCGCCGCCACGCTATCCGCTTCAAGAAGATCCCCCGCGACATCGCCCGGCTCTGAGGAATCCCATGGAACTGAATGCCTACCAGAGCCAGGTCGTAGCCGATCTGGAGCTGTACCTGCGCCGCTGGCGTGCCTGCAACGATCCGCAGCTGTCCTATCGCGCCCACTGGGATGCCCAGGGAGCGCCGAAGATGCCGGGCTACCAGACCGCACCCCATGGTGCGCCGCAGGTCTGCGCCAAGGTGCCGACCGCCGGCGGCAAGACCTTCATCGGCCTGCATGCACTGGCGAGCATCTTTGCCTCGCTGGAGCGCCGCCAGGGCGATGCGCGGCTGTGCCTGTGGCTGGTGCCGTCGCTGTCGATCCTCGACCAGGTGCTGCGAGCCCTGCGCAATCCCGAGCATCCGTATCGGCTGACCCTCAACCGCCTATTCGGTGGACGGGTCAGCGTGCTGGACAAGCGCGAGCTGCTGGCCGGGCAGTTCTCCCGCGACGAGGTGGAAGATGGCGTGGTGCTCGCCGTGCTGACCTACGACAGCCTCAAGGCGCGCAACAAGGACGACCGCAAGCTGTACCAGGAAAACAGCGCCCTGGACGACCTTTCAACCACTGCACTGGCGCTCGCCGAGGATATCGACCCGCGCTCACTGGCGGCGGCGATGGCCGGGCTGAACCCGGTGGTGATCGTCGACGAGAGCCACAACGTCACCAGTGCGTTGTCGCAGGACATGCTGCGCAACCTAAACCCGGCTTTCGTCTTCGAGCTGACTGCCACGCCGCGCCAAGGCGCCAATATAGTCAGCTTCGTCGACGCCATGGCCTTGCGCGACCAGCACATGGTCAAGCTGCCCGTGATTGTGCGCAACCTGGCCGACCGCGACTCGGTGATCGGCCATGCCATCGACCTGCGCACCCGCCTGGAGGCCGAAGCGCAGGCAGAGCAGGCACAGGGCGGCGCGTATATCCGCCCGATCGTGCTGCTTCAGGCGGAAAGCCGCAGCAAGAGCGATGCGCGCACTTTCGAGCAGGTCAAGTCGGAACTACTGGAGCGCGGCATCCCCGAAGCATGGGTCAAGATCAAGACCGCCGAGCACGACGAGCTGAAGGGGCTGGACCTGCTCGCCGGCGATTGCCCGGTACGCTTCATCGTCACCGTCAACGCGCTCAAGGAAGGCTGGGACTGTCCGTTCGCCTACATCCTCGCCACCCTGGCCGACCGTTCATCGGCGGTGGATGTGGAGCAGATTCTCGGCCGCGTCCTGCGCCAGCCCTATGTGCGCGCGCACGGGCAGGAGCCGTTGAACCTGAGCTATGTGCTGACTGCCTCCAGCGTGTTTAGCCAGGCCCTGGAGAAGATCGTTGCCGGGTTGAATCGCGCCGGCTTCAGTCGGCATGACTTCCGCACGCCGGATCTGCCGGAGCAAGGCCCCGGCCTGTCGTGCGCGACGGGCGAGCCGGCCACCGCGAGCACCGCGCCGGCGAGCGGCGGCGCACCTGTGGAAAACCTGTCGCTATTTGCCACAAGCAATGCCACCCAGACCGCGACCGTCACGCCGACGACCGTCGAGCCCAAGGTGCCGGGACAGCCGGCAACCGAGGTGGAAGCGACCCTGCACGCAGCTGTTGCCGCCCAGGCCGAACTGGCCGCAGCCAGCGCCGCTATGGTTGGCCGGCCTATCCCCATGGATGTGAGAAACGCAATGGATCTATACCCGCTACGCCCGGCATTCGCCGAGGAAATACGTGTGCTGCGCCTGCCCCAGTTCTTCCGCCAGGCCCCGGCCGGGCTAATCTTCATCGATGAGGACGGCGGCGTACTGCTGGACAAGGCGCAGTTGCTCGGCCGCGAATTCCGTCTGGCCGACTGCGACGTCAACGACTTCGCCCTGGCGCCGGCCAGCGGCGATCTGGTTAAGCTGGATCTGCTGCGGGTCGGCGACGTGCAGGGCGATTACGAGCCGACACGCATCCGCCTCAAGGACATAGAAATCCGCAAGTGGCGCGATTACCTGTCGAGCCTCGACCCCGAGGCCAAGCGACGCCAGCTGACCGGGCTGGTCAGCAACTGGCTGGGCAAGATGCCGCCGCTGGCGGAAAGCGATCTGCAGGCCTACATCCACAAGATCCTCGCGCGCCTGAGCCCGGCGCAGCTGGACGAGGTGCTGGAGCAGCAGAATTCCTATGTCGACAGCATCCGCCAGCGCGTGCGGCGCGAAATGCTCGACTTCGCCCGGAGGCGTTTCCGCCAGTGGATCGACCTGCGCAAGGTGGATACCCGGCCGTTCCATCGCTTACCGGAGGAGATCAGTCCGCGGCAGAAAGCGCCGGTGGCCGCCGACAACAGCCTGTATCTGCGCGAGGAGCGCGGCAACGGCCTTGAGGAGCGCATGGCCGACTTCCTCGCCGACTGTGAAAACCTGAACTGGTGGCACCGCAACCCGAGCGTTCGTGGCTTCTGCCTCAACGGGCCTATCAACCATTACCCAGATTTCATCCTGCGCCTGCGCTCGGGTTTGATCGTGTTGCTGGAAACCAAGGGCGGCGATCGCGACAACTCCGACTCAGAGGCCAAGATCGAACTCGGTAGGCTGTGGGAGCAGTGCGCTGGGCGGGACTACCGTTATCTAATGGTGTTCGAGAATAACCCGCCAACCGGCGCCTACTCGTGGGCAGAGGCTTGCAAGTTGCTGAGGGGGCTGTAGACAGCATATTGCTGCTGGCAAGCCTCACCAGTACTTGCGCATTAACGCGAAGCAGCTGTTACGGCAAAGACTTATATTGTGAGAAAATTACCCATTGGACGACAGCTAATGAGCCCGAATTTCTACCCTTCCCCCCGAATCGTAGCGGCTGTTGCGCTGGCCGCCGACCTGCACGCAGAACAGACCCGCAAGGCCACCGGCATCCCCTATCTGTCCCACCTGCTGGGTGTGGCAGGTCTGGTGATGGAACATGGTGGAGATGAAGAACAGACCATCGCTGGACTGCTGCATGACGCGGTGGAAGATGCTGGCGCGCACGCTGAAGCGCAGATCAGGGAGCAATTCGGCGAACGGGTCGCCCGAATCGTTCTCGCCTGCACAGACGGTGTTCCGGATGAAACAGGAGCGAAAGGCGATTGGCACGTCCGCAAGCAGCGCTATCTCGCTCACCTGTCCGATGCGCCTGCCGATGTTCTGCTGGTATCCGGCTGCGACAAACTGCACAACGCCCGCGCGATTGTGAGCGATCTGCATACGCACGGCCCGGCGATGTTCTCGCGCTTCAAGGCAGGGCAGGCCGGTACCTTGTGGTACTACGAACAACTGGCTGGCGTTTTCCAGTCTCACCTGCCCGGTTCGCTCGCCGACGAGCTGGCGCGTACCGTCGTCGAGTTGAAGCGCCTGGCGGCCTAGCCATGGGAGACGCCAGGGTCGTTCTCAACCGACTGGATGAGTGGCGTCCAGGTTGCTGGTGCGCCGCTGTCATCCAGTTATGCGCAGCATTTGAGCGGGATGAGGATGGCGAGCACGCTCGCTACCCCGCCCAGTGGGCTCATTTCTTGTGGGCACCCACCGATGCCGCCATCCCTCAGCCACTTCCCGATGGCTGGGGCATCAGCCTGGAGGCGCCGTGGGAACAGATGGCTCACGACATCTCCGGCGCGGCGGTCTTCGTCATGCCCGAGGAGGAAGTGGACTGGCCGACGCTCCTGGACATTCTGCGCGTCTGCGGAGATTCGCCGTCGTGGCTGCTGCAGATCATCCGGCAATTGCAGCGCACCAAACGACAACTGCGACACCGACGCTTTCTTGAGCTCTACGGCGCAGGTGATAGCTACGCCTTCGAGAAATTCATGCAGGGTGTGCTGTCGAGGCCCACAGCAAGTTGAATGCCTGGTCTCGGTATGCAGGCATCGACTGTCTCGGTTCCGGTTCCGATTGGGAACGAAGAAGTGTTCCGTTTCACGACCAATTACCGGCCTGGATGCGCGAGTCTTTGCTCACTATTCCTACGCCGCCCTAAGCCTTGGCTATCTGGCCTCCACGGTGTATGAGTCTGATCCGGCTTATAGATATGCCCGCGAGGATCAGCGCAATGGCTTTAACCTGATCGATATCGATCAGAACCTATTTCAGTCGAAGGAAAACCGGGTGGAAGCCAAGCGGAGCCTGGAGTACGTAACTCAGAATCTGAGCAATTTGAAAGGCTCTTCGCTCAGATCCATCGAGACGTCGCAAAGAAACCTGATCTACGCCTTCTACTATCTCGCGCTCATTGAGGTAGCGGATGGAAATTACGAAGCTGCCAAGAAGTTGATAGGACGTTTCGAGCAGTCGGGCTTCGCCACCCCGGAGGGCATACGGCTTGCCGAGATCGCCAAGTCGGACATCCAAAGGGATCTAGACCGAATTGCCGAAGTGAAAGAGCGACATGCGCGTGCCGAGCGGCAAAGGATACTGGCAATGGAGACGCGTGCTAAACAGGAATTGGCACGTAAACGTGCAGCAGAGACACGGGCAGCCACTTCAAGCGACCAGGAGGCCACAGGTGCTCTCATATCCAACGCGGAATACGTTACGGATCTGAAGGTGCGCTATGGCTCCAGGATTACCTACAACAGTCAAACCGCATTCCTTACCGTCAGCACATTTCACATTGACTGTCGGGCGAAAGATGGCCGCTATTTGCCGTTGGAAAATGTCCTTCTGGCGCGCCTGAGTGAAATGGACAATGAGAAGATGTGGCTTGAATCCGTAGCTGATAGTCGCGGCAACCAAGTCCGGATTTACGACTATCTGAAAAGCCAGGATGGAGCACTTACGGAGCCGACGATGAGCATCGAGATAAACAGCTGGGGTGAGCTGAGAACTTATGGCGTCCGGACGGAAGCGATTTTGAACGCCTGTTATGGCTCTTATGGCCCGATCTGGGTTCGCAAGTAGCCCGAGTAATTGCATGGACCACTTGGTGGCATCCGATTGGACCATCAAGTAGATCGGCTACAAGCGCAAAAAGATGGTCTATTCGAAGCGCCTGGCTGTTTTGCCAGATGTGGATGCGGATTCCACGCCATTCGGACACTCAGTCCACGCTGATTCGGACACCTGTTCCACGGTCATTCGGACAGGCAGTCGGAGCGCAGCGACGCAGGGCTGGCATTGTTAGTTCGCGGTGCCCGGCGGCGTCAATTGCCGCGTCTGCTTGCGCATCGACTCGCCCTTGAGCTGGATCCGATACGCGTTGTGCACCAGGCGGTCGAGGATGGCATCGGCCAGGGTCGGATCGCCGATCAACTCGTGCCAGTTCTCCACCGGCATCTGGCTGGTCACCAGGGTCGAGTGCTGGCCGTAGCGGTCGTCCAGCAACTCCAGCATGTCGCGGCGTTGCTCGGCGGTGAACGGGGCCAGGCCCCAGTCGTCGAGTAATGTTGAGCTCAACATTACTCGATTTATGTGTAGCGACCAGTTATGTGGAGTAATGCAATTCGACCTCTGATGTGACGCCAGCTTCAGTCTCGGCGACTCC
>JBOICE010000180.1:0-4215 GCA_050739815.1 Pseudomonas sp.
GAAGCCGCCACGTACTGCACTATCATCATCCCCGAGTTGACGCCCGGCTGGCTGACCAGGAACGCCGGCAAGCCACTGACCAGCGGATTGATCAGGCGATCCAGGCGCCGCTCGGCGATGCCACCGAGTTCCGCCACGGCAATCGCCAGCAGGTCGGCCGCCATCGCCACCGATTCGCCATGCGGGTTGGCCTGGGAAACCACCCGGTAGTCGTCCGGCGTACCCAGCACCAGCGGGTTGTCGGTGACCGAGTTGAGTTCGATCTCGATCTGCAGCGCCGCATGTTCCAGTTGATCGCGGCAGGCGCCATGCACCTGCGGGATCGAGCGGATGCTCAAGGCATCCTGAGTGCGAATGCCACGGCTGCTGGCCACGACTTCGCTGCCTTCGAGCAAGGCGCGCAAATTGCCGCCGACCCGCTGCATGCCCGAATGCGGTTTCAGCGCGATGATTTCCGGATCAAAGGCGGCGATCTGCCCACGCAGGGCCTCGAAGCTCATGGCGCCAATCACGTCGGCCCACTGCGTCAGGCGTGTCGCATCGGCCAAGGCCAGGCAGCTCAAGCCCGTCATGCACGGCGTGCCATTGACCAGGCAGAGCCCATCCTTGGCACCCAGTTGCAGCGGCGCCAGTCCCTCGGCCTCGAGCGCCTGGCTGGCCGGCACGATCTGGCCGCGATAGCTCACCTCACCGACGCCGAGCAGGCTGATGCCGACGTGCGCCATGTGCGTCAGGTAGCCCACCGAGCCCTGCGCCGGTACGCGCGGAGTGATGCCGCAGTTGAGCAGGGCCAGCAGCGCTTCGACCACCCGCCGCTGCACGCCGGATTTGCCTTGGCTGAAGTTGGTGATCGCCGCGCAGATGATCGCGCGGGTCTGTTCATCCGTCAGTGGCGCACCCACGCCGCAGGCATGGCTGAGCAGGGTATTGCGCGACAACTGGCTAAGCTGCTCGCCCTGCAAGGCGACGTTGCACAACGCACCGAGCCCGGTATTGATGCCATAGGCGCGCTCGCCACTGGCGACTATACGCTCGACGATAGCGCGGGCGTTGTCGATCCGCGCCCAGGCCGCAGGTGACAGTTCGAGCTGGGCGCCGTAACGGGCCACCGCAACCACGTCCTGCCAACGCCAGGGGCCATTACCAAGAACGACTTTCTCAACAGACGACATCTGGGGGCTTCCTTAGAGGGTGGCCACACGGCGCTGGACGAAACGATCGACGTACTCGTCAGCGGGCTGATAAAGGATTTCTTTCGGGGTGCCGACCTGGATCAGCCGGCCATCCTTGAGAATGGCGATACGGTTACCGATGCGCACGGCTTCGTCGAGGTCGTGGGTGATGAACACTATGGTCTTGTGCAGGGTCTTCTGCAGTTCGAGCAACTGGTCTTGCATCTCCGCACGGATCAACGGGTCGAGGGCACTGAAGGCTTCGTCCATGAGGATGATGTCGGTGTCCGCCGCGAGTGCCCGAGCCAGGCCAACCCGCTGGCGCATGCCGCCGGAAAGCTGATGCGGGTAGGATTTTTCATAGCCCTTGAGACCGACGGTATTGATCCAGTGCAACGCACGCTCGGCGCAATGCGCTTTGGTCTCGCCACGCACCTTGAGGCCGTAGGCAACGTTATCCAGCACGCTCTTGTGCGGCAGCAGGCCGAAGCTCTGGAACACCATGCTGATCTTGCGCCGACGGAAGTTGCGCAGCGCTTCCATGTCGTAACGCAGGATGTCCTCGCCATCGACCAGGATTTCACCGCTGGTCGGGTCGATCAGGCGGTTGAAATGGCGCACCAGGGTCGACTTGCCTGAGCCGGACAGGCCCATGATCACGAAGATCTCACCGGCGCCGATGCTCAGCGACAAATCGTTGACCCCGACCACGCAGTCGGTCGCGGCGAGCACCTGATCCTTGCTCTTGCCCTGCTGGATCATTGCCAGCGCGGTATCCGGGCGGGTACCGAAGATCTTGAAGACGTTCTTGACGACTATCTTGCTCATTTGCTCACCTCGTGCCGCGAACGGCCGTAAGCCTGGGTGATGCGGTCGATGACCACAGCCAGGATGACGATGGCCAGACCGGCTTCGAGGCCACGTCCGACGTTGAGGGTCTGGATACCGATCAGCACATCCTCGCCAAGACCACGGGCACCGATCATCGAGGCGATCACCACCATCGACAGCGCCATCATGGTGGTCTGGTTGATACCGGCCATGATGCTCGGCATCGCCAGCGGCAGTTGCACGCCGAACAGCTGTTGCATGCGGTTGGCACCGAAGGCGTTGACCGCCTCCATCACCTCACGGTCGACCTGGCGAATGCCCAAGTCGGTCAGGCGGATCAGCGGCGGCGCGGCATAGATCACCGTGGCGAAAATCGCCGGAACCTTGCCCAGGCCGAACAGCATCAGCACCGGAATCAGGTACACGAAGCTGGGCATGGTCTGCATGATGTCCAGAAGCGGCATCAGCACCGCTCGCAAGCGGTCGCTACGGGCGGAAAGAATCCCCAGCGGAATGCCGATCAGCACCGAGATCAGGGTCGCTACCAGCATCAGCGCCAGGGTCTGCATCAGCTTGTCCCAAAGCCCCACTGCGCCTACCAGGAACAGCAGGCCGACGATTACCAAGGTCGGCAGCGCTCGTCGCGTGGCGTGCCAGGCGATACCCGCGACTAACGCCAGCATCAGCCACCAGGGGGTAGCGCGCAGTAGGCCTTCGAGGTTGACGATGGCCCACAGCAAAGTGTCGGAAATCTGCCGGAACACATCGCCGTAATTGGTCACCAGATCATCGACCCAAGCATTGACCCAGTCGGCGATGGAGAAAGTAAAACGTTCGGGGAACATAGGGTGCTCTCGATCGGTTTGGCCTGGGAGGGCGGCGCCAGCCCCCGCTCCCCAACCCTCGCCCTAGAGCGCGAGGGGACTGTCCTTTTGCAACATCAGGAAGGGCATCAAGCCCGTCCCCTAGCGCGGTCTACAGCGCGGCGTCGATCTTCTTCGCCGCATCCGCGCTGACCCAGGCGTGCCAGACTTCTGGGTGTTCCTTGAGGAAGACCTTGGCCAATTTGGGCGAATCGATGCGCTCCTTCGCCATCCGCGCCAGGTTCTGGTTCAGCAGGTCGATCGGCAGATTGACCTTCTCCAGCACCGCTACCAGTTCCGGCGCCTGCTCATGGAAGTCCTTGGACAGGCCAACCTGGATGGTGATGCTCTTGTCGACGCCGGGCTTCTCGTCCAGCTTGACCAGATCGACCTGGCCCATCAGCGGCGTCGGCGACCAGTAATAGAACAGAATAGGCTCGCCACGCTTGTAGCTCGACAAAACTGCGGCATCCAGAGCCGGGCCGGTGCCAGGACGGAAGTTGGTGAACTTGTCTTCCAGGCCGTAGCTTTTCAGCATCTCGCTGTTGTCCAGCTCGCAGGTCCAGCCGGCCGGGCAATTGTAGAAGCGGCCTTTACCGGGCTCTTCCGGGTCACTGAATACTTCGGTGTACTGCGCCAGGTCGGTGATCGCCTTGAGGTTCGGGGCTTTGGCTTCGAGCTTACGCTTGCTATCGCCTTCGACCACATAGCGCGGCACGTACCAGCCTTCGACCGCACCGACGATCGGCGAACCGACGCCGACTACCTTGCCGGCAGCCGCGGCCTTGTTCCAGACCTCGCTACGGCCAACCCACTCTTCGGCGAACACTTGGATATCGTTGCTGCTCAAGGCGTTTTCCATGGTGATGGAGTTGCCCGGCAGGCTGTCGGTTTCACAGCCGTAGCCCTCCTTGAGCACGATCTGCAGCACGTCGGTGAGCAGCATGCCGCTCTCCCAGTTGAGTCCGGCGAATTTCACCGGCTTACCCGACTCGCACCAGCCAGCGGCCTGGCTCGAAGCACTACCCGCCAGCAGGCCGAGGGACAGTAGCGAGGTCAGCAGGGTCTTCTTGTATTTCATTATCGGACGCTCCTAAACAGTGAACAGGGTTGTGGCAGTGCAAGCGCTCGCCACCGAAGTGGCGAGCGCTTGCCATCAGGCCTTGAGCATGGGCAGGTTGAGGCCCTGTTCGCGTGCGCAGTCGATGGCTATTTCATAACCGGCATCGGCGTGCCGCATCACCCCGGTGGCCGGGTCGTTGTGCAGCACGCGGGCGATCCGCGCGGCGGCGTCGGCGCTGCCGTCGGCGACTATGACCATCCCCGAATGCTGGGAGAAGCCCATGCCG
>JBOICE010000181.1:0-2321 GCA_050739815.1 Pseudomonas sp.
GGATGCTGCTGGTTGGGCTGTTCATGGCGCAAGCATATGACCGGTCGTCTCGCCCCGCCCAGCACTATTGATTTGCGTGATTTACGTCTAGAAGCCGGAGACTGTGCGCTACAACCAGGTCACATGCGAAAGCGCAGGCGCGGGTTGTACACGCCCTTCTCAGCTTGCCTGCCGACCGCCTCCGGCACCTGTTCGCCGCGGAAACGACGCACAGCACGACGTTCCTCGATCAAGGCACGCAAGGCCGCGGGGCTGGCGTGTGAGGCAAGAGCGTCAGTCGGAAAACTGGTCATGGGGCGGGCATCCTCGGGCAATTACCGAAGGATGCCCAGCAGTCAAAGTGCCGACAAGTCGAACGGAGAAACCGCCCGCGGGATTGGCGCAAGCACCCTCAAGCGAGGGCCTTTTCAATCGCCAGAATCACGGCTGGATCGTCCGGCGTGGTACGGGGCGAGAAACGCGCCAGCACCCGGCCATCTTGCCCCACCAGGAACTTCTCGAAATTCCAGGTGATATCACCAGGAAATTCGGCCCCCTCGCCCGCCAGCAAACGATACAGCGGATGGCGGCCAGGACCATTCACCTCCAGCTTGCTAGCCAGCGGAAAGCTCACCCCATAGTTGAGGCTGCAGAATTCGCGGATCTCATCTTCGCTACCCGGTTCCTGGCCAGCGAACTGGTTGCACGGCAAGCCGAGCACGCTGAAACCCTGGTCGCGGTATTGCTGATAAAGACTTTCCAAACCGGCGTATTGCGACGTCAACCCGCATTTGGAGGCGACATTAACTACCAGCAACACGTGCCCCTTAAAGGGCGCAAGTGGCAACTCCTGGCCATCGAGGGCGCGTAAATTGATGTCGTGAAAGGCACTCATGACGAACTCCCAATCAATCACAACGGACAAAAAAAGCGCCCGTGGGCGCCTTCTCAGTATTCTCAGTCTGCCGAGTTAGCAGCTTAGCTGAATCAATGGTGGTGACCACCTTCACCATGCACGTGACCGTGAGCAATTTCTTCTTCGCTGGCGTCACGCACAGCAACGATTTTAATCTGGAAGTTCAGATGTTGGCCCGCCAGCGGGTGATTGCCGTCGACCGTCACGTCATCGCCATCGAGGTCGCGGATGGTGACGATTTGCATGCTGCCGTCCGGGGCGGAGGCGTGGAACTGCATACCGACTTCCAACTCGTCGACGCCTTCGAACATGCTGCGGCTCAGGGTGCTGACCAGCTCGGCGCTGTACTCGCCGTAGGCTTCTTCTGGCTCAACGGCCACCGTCAGCTCGTCACCGGCTTGTTTGCCGACCAGAGCCTTTTCCAGACCGACGATGATGTTGCCTGCACCTTGCAGGTAAACCAGCGGAGCGCCGCCAGCGGAGCTGTCGATCACCTCACCGGCGTCGTTGGTCAGGGTATAGTCGATGGAGACGGCCTTATTGGCGGCGATCAGCATGGGGCGAGACCTTTGCGAAAGATTGTAGAACGGGCAAGTTTAACCAAGCAGACGGCCGAAAGCGACCCGAACCCTGACAGACGGCCGAGCGTCGGCGCTTCCCGTATCCTGGGTTTTCGTCAGGACGAGGACGGCCATTGGCTGGCGATCTTGTCCTGCGGCCATACTCAACACTTGCGCCATCAACCGCCTTGGCAGGCGCGCAGCTGGGTACTCGACCCAGTGCAGCGGCAAGCGCAGGTCGGCCAGCTGTTTGCCTGTGGTTGGTGTGCCCAGGACCCCGAGCAAACCAAGGAGTAATGATGCCCGCACGCAATATTCTGGTGATCAACTGTGGCAGCTCATCGATCAAGTTCGCCTTGGTCAACGAGGCCCACTCGCAGTTTTCCCTGAGCGGTATCGCCGAGCGTCTGGGCAGCCATGACGCCATGCTGCACTGGCAGCGCGGCGGCGAAAGGGACAGCCTGATGATTCCGAATGCCGACCATCGCGCCGCCCTCGCGCAGTTGCTGCCGCTGGTGCAAGGCGCCTCCGGCGGCAAGTTGCACGGCATCGGCCATCGCGTGGTGCACGGCGGCGAACATTTCACCAGCGCGCGCAGAATCGATGCGCAGGTATTGGCGGCGATCCAGGCCACCGCCCCCCTGGCGCCCTTGCATAACCCGGCCAACTTGCTGGGTATAGAGGCGGCCATCAAGCTCTACCCGCACCTGACCCAGGTCGCGGTATTCGACACGGCTTTCCATCAAACCCTACCCGAATACGCCTATCGCTATGCCCTGCCGGAGTCGCTGTACCGCGAGCACGGCGTTCGTCGTTATGGCTTCCACGGCACCAGCCACCGCTATGTCAGCCACCGCGCCGCCGAG
>JBOICE010000182.1:0-9998 GCA_050739815.1 Pseudomonas sp.
GCCGATCTCGGCGGCGTTTTCCAGTTGCCCGGGGGTCGCGCCGAGAATTTCCGCCAGACCCGCGGCCGCCATCGCGCAGGCCGAACCGACTTCGCCCTGGCAGCCGACTTCGGCGCCGGAGATCGAGGCGTTCTTCTTGCAGAGAATCCCTACCGCGGCGGCGGCGAGGAAGTAATCGACCACATCCGCCTCGCTCACCGCCGGGCTGAAGCGCACGTAATAGTGCAGCACCGCCGGAATGATCCCCGCCGCGCCGTTGGTCGGCGCCGTGACCATGCGCCCGCCGGCGGCGTTCTCCTCGTTCACCGCCAGGGCGAACAGGTTGACCCATTCCATGCCGCTGAGGGTCGAGCCGATCACGTTGGGTTTGCCCAGTTCCTGCAGGCTGCGGTGCAGCTTGGCGGCGCGGCGTTTGACGTTGAGGCCGCCCGGCAGGATGCCCTCGTGTTTGAGGCCCTGCTCGACGCAGTCGCGCATGGCCTGCCACAACCGCATCAAACCTTGGCGGATTTCCGCTTCGCTGCGCCAGGCCTTTTCGTTGGCCATCATCAGTTCGGACACCCGCAGGCCATGCTCCTGGCACAGGCTCAGCAACTCGGCGGCGCTGGAGAAGTCGTAGGGCAGCTCGGTCTTGTCCTGGTCCAGCGAGCCGCTGGCCGCCTGGGCGGCATCCACCACGAAGCCGCCGCCGATCGAATAGTAGGTGTCGCGGTGCAACTCACCGGCCGCGCCTTCGACTATCAGGGTCATGGCGTTCGGGTGGTAGGGCAGGTTTTCGTCGAGCAGCAACAGGTCGCGGGCCCAGTCGAACGGCACCTCGAAGTGGCCATCGAGCAACAGGCACTGGCTGTCGCGCAGGCTGGCGATGCGCGGGGCGATCTGCGCCGGGTCGATGGCGTCCGGCCACTCGCCCATCAGGCCCATGATCACCGCGTTATCGCTGCCGTGCCCGACCCCGGTGGCGGACAACGAGCCGTACAGGCGCACCTCGACCCGGCGCACCTGTTGCAGCAGGCCGCGCTCGCGCAACCCCTGCACGAACAGGGCGGCGGCGCGCATCGGCCCGACCGTGTGGGAGCTGGAGGGGCCGATACCAATCTTGAACAGGTCGAATACGCTGATGGCCATAGCTATCTCCTAAACCGAGCGACGCGGGCGCGCACCAAAATTGGTCGACCCACCGATGCACGGATCATCCGGTTTTTCCTCGCCGCCACGGGATCCCACACCGACCCGGTCATATCCACAAACGCCGCACTCTTCTGCCGCGTCAAAACCCCAACCGCAGCCAGCGCAGGTCGCCATGCTGAATGCGACCTCAGCGATGCCAAACGCGACTTGCGTCATAGTCGCCGCCGCCACCCTGGCCCATGATCCAGCCGCCCGGCACGCTTCCTGCGAAGCCGCAGGGCCCACAGTAACTCCCGCCATTTCCCAGCTAAGGATCGCACCGATGAAATGTTTCACCTCTTTGTGCCTGGCCTTGTGCCTGAGCTCGCCAGTGCTAGCCAGCGCGGCGGAAGCAGAAAGCTGTAAACGGGTGCGGTTCGCCGATGTCGGCTGGACCGACATCACCATGACCACCGCGGTGACGCGGCTGCTACTGGGCTCGCTCGGCTATGTCACCAGCGTCAAACGCATGTCCGTGCCGCAGACCTACAAGGCACTGGAAGATAGAAAGCTCGATGTGTTTCTCGGCAACTGGATGCCCAGCATGGAAGCCGACATCCGCCCCTATCTGGACAAAGGCAGCGTGGAGACGCTGCGGGCCAACCTGCAGGGGGCCAAATACACCCTTGCCGTGCCTGAGTATGCCTATGCAGGCGGCCTGAAGAGCTTCGATGACATCGCCAAGTTCAAAGACAAGCTGGACGGCAAGATCTACGGCATCGAGCCCGGCAACGATGGCAACCAGCTGATCGCCAAGATGATCAAAGAAAACGCCTACGGCCTCGGCCAATTCAAACTGGTGGAAAGCAACGAGGCGAAGATGCTCGCCAGCGTCGAGCGCGCCGCGCACCTGAATCAATGGCTGGTGTTCCTTGGCTGGGAGCCGCACCCGATGAACACTCACAACAAGATGAAATACCTGGAAGGCGGCGATGCCTTCTTCGGCCCCGACTACGGCGGCGCCACCGTCTACACCAATGTGCGCAAAGGCTACAGTCAGGAGTGCGGCAACATCGGCAAGCTGCTGAGCAACTTGGAGTTTGCGTTACCGATGGAAAACCAGTTGATGGATGCCGTGCTGAACCAGAGCCTGAATCCACGGCAAGCGGCAAAAGCCTGGTTACAGGCCAACCCCCAGGTGCTCGACGCCTGGCTGCAGGGTGTCTCCAGCCGTGACGGGCAGCCGGCGCTGGCAGTCGTAAAAAGCAAATTGGAGCTGGCGCAGTAACGCCGCCGAGCCGCTGCGATTGCCCCCCGAACTCGCCGACCAGAGTCTGCAGAGCCGCAACTTTGGTCGGCAAAAAGGCCGTAAACGACCTCATTAATGCTGGATACGACGCACTCTGCACTGGATGCGACGCCCCCTGTAGGCGTTTGTTTTTCACTGTTCCATGATCGTTCTCGACACGCCCGCTAGGCTGAATGGCGGTGATGCTCGAAACCCCCAACCGAGCTCAACCAGCAGCACCACTAAAAACCGGCAACTCGCGCTCAGCAGCACACTGCCGACGACAATTAGAAAGGAGTCCGTCCCATGAAAGGTTCCACATCATTGCTGTTGGCCGCGTCGCTCAGCCTACCGCTGCTGGCCCATGCGGCAGAGCCAGAGTCCTGTAGCACCGTGCGCTTCTCCGACGTCGGCTGGACCGACATCACCGTTACCACCGCGGTCACCAGCGAAGTGCTGGAATCGCTGGGTTACAAGACCAAGACCACCATGTTGTCGGTGCCGGTGACCTATAAATCCCTGGCCGTTGGCAAGGATCTCGACGTGTTCCTCGGCAACTGGATGCCGACCATGGAAAACGACATCAAGGCGTATCGTGCAGCGGGCACGGTGGAAACCCTGCGCGCCAACCTCGAAGGCGCCAAGTACACCCTCGCCGTCCCGGACTACGTCTACGATGCAGGCCTGAAGAGCTTCGCCGACATCGCCAAATACAAAGACAAGCTCGAGGGCCAAATCTACGGCATCGAGCCGGGCAACGACGGCAACCGTCTGATCCAGAGCATGATCGACAAGAATGCCTTCGAGCTGAAGGGCTTCAAGGTGGTCGAGTCCAGCGAGGCGGCCATGCTCTCGCAGCTCAAACGCGCCACCCGGAAAAACGAATGGATGGTGTTCCTCGGCTGGGAACCGCACCCGATGAACACCCGCAACAAGATGAAGTACCTGACTGGCGGCGACGACTACTTCGGCCCGAACCTGGGTCAGGCGACCATTTACACCAACGTGCGCAAGGGTTACACCCAGGAATGCGGCAACGTCGGCAAGCTCCTGCAGAACCTGGTGTTCAGCCTGGACATGGAAAACCAGCTGATGGACGCCGTACTCAACGAAAACCAGAAACCCCGTGACGCCGCCAAGGCTTGGCTGAAAGCCAACCCGCAGGTGCTCGACACCTGGCTGACTGGCGTCAGCAGCCGCGACGGCAAGCCGGCGCTGGAAGTGGTTAAGGCCAAATTAGCACTTTGATAGAACCGCAACTCGGATCGGGTGAACGCGTTACCGGCACCTCGCAGGCGCGTTCACCGATCTGCTTCCATCCCTCTGCATGTGGACGTTCAATACCATGCCGACTTTTGACAAAATCCCTCTGGGTGAAAAAATAGCCGACTTCGTCGAATGGCTGACCCAGCACGGCGCCTCTTACTTCGATGCCTTCGCCGATGCCCTGGAGATGATGATTCATGGCGTGACCAACGGCCTGACCTTTTTCAATCCGCTGGTATTGATCGGTCTGTTTGGTGTGCTGACTCACCTGATTCAACGCAAGTGGGGCCTGACCCTGTTCTGCGTGCTGTCGTTCCTGCTGATCCTCAACCTCGGTTACTGGCAGGAAACCATGGAGACCCTGGCGCAGGTGCTGTTCGCCACCCTGGTCTGCGTGATCATCGGCGTGCCGCTGGGGATTTACGCCGCGCACAAACCGCACTTCTATACCGTGATGCAGCCGGTCCTCGACCTGATGCAGACGGTACCGACCTTCGTTTACCTGATCCCCACCCTGACCCTGTTCGGTCTCGGCGTCGTGCCGGGGCTGATTTCCACAGTAGTGTTCGCCGTCGCCGCACCGATCCGCCTGACCTACCTGGGCATTCGCGATGTACCGGCCGAACTGCTCGACGCCGGCAAGGCCTTCGGCTGCTCGCGGCGCCAGTTGCTGACCCGCATCGAGCTGCCGCATGCCATGCCGAGCATCGCCGCCGGCATCACCCAGTGCATCATGCTGTCGCTGTCGATGGTGGTGATCGCCGCGCTGGTCGGCGCCGACGGGCTGGGTAAACCGGTGGTCAATGCCCTGAACACCGCAGACATCGCCCTTGGCTTCGAGGCCGGCCTGGCCATCGTCCTGCTGGCGATTATCCTCGACCGGGTGTGCAAACAACCGGAAGCCAAGCTGAGGGCTGACGCATGAGCATGATTCGCTTTGACAATGTTGACGTGATCTTTTCCAAGCAACCGCGTGAGGCGCTCGCCCTGCTCGACCAAGGCCTGACGCGTGACCAGATCCTGAAGAAAACCGGCCAGGTGGTCGGTGTGGAAAAGGCCAGCCTGAGCGTCGAGCGCGGCGAGATCTGTGTGCTGATGGGCCTCTCCGGCTCCGGCAAATCCAGCCTGCTGCGCTGCATCAACGGGCTCAACACGGTCAGCCGCGGGCGCCTGCTGATCGAGCACGAAGGCAGTGAAGTGGATATCGCTTCCTGCTCCGCCGCGACCCTGAAAGCCATGCGCACCAAGCGCATCGCCATGGTGTTCCAGAAGTTCGCCCTGATGCCCTGGCTGACGGTGCGCGAGAACATCAGCTTCGGCCTGGAAATGCAGGGCCGTCCGAGCGAAGAGCGGCGCAAGCTGGTCGACGAGAAGCTCGAACTGGTCGGCCTCACGCAATGGCGTAACAAGCGCCCGGACGAGCTGTCCGGCGGCATGCAGCAGCGCGTCGGGCTGGCCCGCGCGTTGGCCATGGACGCCGACATCCTGCTGATGGACGAACCCTTCTCGGCCCTCGACCCGCTGATCCGCCAAGGCCTGCAGGACGAGCTGCTGGATCTGCAACGCAAGCTGCACAAGACCATCGTATTCGTCAGCCACGACCTCGATGAGGCGCTGAAGCTCGGCAGCCGCATCGCCATCATGAAAGACGGACGGATCATCCAGTATGGCAAGCCGGAAGATATAGTGCTCAACCCGGCGGATGACTACGTGCGGATGTTCGTCGCCCATACCAACCCGCTGAACGTGCTGTGCGGCGAGAGCCTGATGCGCCCGCTGGCGCAATGCCGGCACGAGGGCAACGAGGTCTGCCTCGACCAGGGCCGCGACTGTTGGCTCGGCCTGGCGGCCGACAGCAGCCTCAGCGGCGCCCGCCAGGGCAGCCAGAACCTCACCCTGCAGCACTGGGAACCCGGCCAGCCGCTGGCCAGCCTGCACCGCGAACCGACCCTGGTGGACGCGCGCATCAGCATGCGCGATGCCCTGCAGATCCGCTACCAGACCGGCCACAAGCTGGTGCTGCAAAACGGCAACCACGTGGTCGGCATCCTCGGCGACAGCGAGCTGTACCATGCCCTGCTCGGCAAGAACCTGGAAAAGAGTGAAGAGCCAGGCGGCGAAGCCGCCACGCTGACGACACGCTCCCCTCTCTCCAATGTCAGCTGATTTGCCACAATTGCAGTAACCAACGGGGCGAGCAGGTGAACTGCTCGCCCCGTTTGCGTTTTAATGCCGCCTCGCAATGCCGCGACTGCAACTCACGCCTCCTCACACGCATCCTGCTGCCCCTGGTCGACGGTTTGTCGCGGCAAGCTATGCACGGTCGGTTTTGTTGATTCCTCGTTCAATCAAAACTCAATAGACTGCCCGAAATCGTCATGATGCAGGCATCTGCGCGGATATGGCTTGGCCCTGAGCCATGACCAGCCGAAGCACTGGCGCTATCCCATAGGCTGGGTTGAACCCGTAGGTTGGGCTGAGCTCCGCGAAGCCCAACGGATAGGCTTCGGGCGCCGCAGGAAGGCCTGGGTGTGTTGGGCTTCGTCGCTACGCGGCTCAACCCAACCTAGGGCACCGCTTGCAACAGGTCATTTGGACATAGCCAACAAAAAGCCCCACGCCGTTACTGGCATGGGGCCCAGGTTTTACCAGGCGGTGCGCAATGCCCTTCACGAGGAAGGGCCGCGTGCCTCTTAGCAGTACACCCGGCTCAGGAGTTGCCGATGGTTCTCGTACTGATCCAGCACATCACGCGTGATCTGCTCCCTGGTATAGCCCATCAGGTCGTATTCCTGGGTCCCGTCGAACAGGTACACCTCGGCACGGTAGTAGCGGCACGGCCCGCTCGCCACACTCCCGGCCGCAGCCAGGGCCAGCGTTTGCGGCGGCGCGAAGTAGCCATCCAGGCTCACCTCGTAGACGAACGGCTGGCCATCGGCATGTTCCACCCGCAAGCCCAGTTCGTGCTGCCCCAGACCCAGGTGAGTCTGCACCTGCATGCCACGGCCACGCAGTTGTTCGGCGGCCGCCAGCAAGGCCGGGCGCACGTCGCTATCGAGAAACGCCTGCACCACCGCCTGCGCAGGCTGTTGCACCAGTTCCGCCATGCGCTGGCTGAAGGCGCGGCGGCCACGAGCCAGTGGCTCGGCCTGTTCCAGGCGCACCTGCTCGTCACGCACCAGGGCCTTGTACAGGCCCACCATGTACAGCAACAACACGACCGAGAAGGGCAAGCCAGCCAGCACCACCATGGTCTGCATGGCCGTGAAGTTACCGGCGAACAGCAAGCCGATGGTCACCAGAGTCACCACCGCCGACCAGAAGATCCGCAGCCAATGCGGCGCATCCTCGTCCAGGTCGCCACCTTGGCGCGAGAGGTTGGCGAGCATCACCGAACCGGAGTCCGCCGGCGTCAGGAACAGCACGAAGCCCACGAAAATCGACATGCCGATGACGATCTTGGCCAACGGATAATGTTCGAGCAGCAGGTAGATCGACATCGACGGCTGCTCCAGCGCCGCCCTGCCCAGCTCCACCGCGTTCTGGTTCATCACCAGATCCAGGGCGCTGTTGCCGAAGATCGACAACCAGGCCAGGGTGAAACCCAGCGGAATCAGCAGCACGCCGCCAACCAGTTCGCGAATGGTCCGGCCACGCGAGATACGCGCGATGAACATGCCCACGAACGGCGCCCAGGAAATCCACCAGGCCCAGTAGAACAGGGTCCACAGCCCCAGCCAGGCCTCGCTCTTGGCCGGCGCGCCGGTGTAGGCATAGAGGTCGAAGGTCTTCAGCAGCAAGCCGTTGAGGTAATCGCCGACGTTCTGCACCAGGCCGTTCATCAGCAGCAGCGTCGGCCCGCAGACCAGCACGAAGATCAGCAGGCTGCTGAACAGGACGATGTTCAGGTTGGACAGGCGGCGGATGCCCTTCTCGATCCCCGAAACGGCCGCCAGGGTCGCCACCGCGCTCATCACCAGAATCACCATCAACAACGCGGTCTGGGTATGCGGCAGGCCGAACAGGTATTCCAGGCCCGACGACACCTGCAACGCACCGATGCCCAGGTTGGTCACCAGGCCCAGCAGCGTGACGAAGATGCCGAAGCAATCCACCGCGTTACCGACCGCGCCCTTCACCAGGCGCCCGCCGAAGATCGGCAGCAATGCCGAACGCAGCGCCAGCGGCTGATTGTGCCGGTACGCGAAATAACCCACGGCCAGACCGACCAGCGCGTAGATCGCCCAGCCGTGCAGCCCCCAGTGCAGGAACGTCAGCTGCAGCGCCTGGCGCGCAGCGGCCTGGCTGCCGGAGACGCCTTCCGGCGGATTGACCAAGTGATCGATCGGCTCGGAAGCGGCAAAATACAGCAGCGAAATACCGATCCCGGAAGAGAACAGCATGCCCGCCCAGGCGCCGTAGCTGAAGGCAGGCTTTTCGTGGTCGGCACCGAGCTTGAGCGTGCCAAAGCGCGAAAAGGCAATCCACACAACGAAGACCAGGTAAGCCCCGATCGCCAACATGTAATACCAACCGAAGCTGTGCGACAGCCACGTCTGGGCAAGCCCCAGCAGTTGGCCAGCGGCTTCGGGCGCGAGGATCAGGGCAGCGGTCAGAACCAGAATCAGCACGGTAGAACCGTAGAACACGACGGGGTTCAGACGCACCCGTTCAGGGTTTGTACTGGTGGAAGAGGTACTCAAGGGAGGCTCCATGGCAGCGAAAGCAGGCACCTAATGGGCGCCAGACGACAGACACAGCAACAACTCCACGCCAAGCCATGCGTGGACTCCAGGAGGGTCCCGCGATGAACAGATGGCGTGAAACAGGCGACAGAGCACAAGCGCACGCAAGGTCAATGTCACATATTGTCGCAGAGCTTATTCTTTGTTGATTGAGCGTTCAATAAAAATAAAATAGACTGGTTCCGCCTTGTCGGACGCCTGCCGTCCGTTACCAGGCCCAAGGAGATTTCCACGATGCCCAAGATCGGTATGCAGCCCATCCGCCGTTCGCAGTTGATCCACGCCACGTTGCAGGCGGTCGATCAGGTCGGCATGAGTGATGCGAGCATCGCCTTGATCGCCAAGCTGGCGGGTGTGTCTAACGGCATCATCAGCCACTACTTTCAGGACAAGAACGGGTTGCTCGAAGCAACCATGCGCCACCTGATGTCGGCACTGAGTCTGGCCGTACGAGACCGTCGCCAGTTGCTCGACGACGACAGCGCAGGCGCCCAGATCCGCGCGATCATCGACGGCAACTTCGATGACAGCCAGGTCAACGGCCCGGCAATGAAAACCTGGTTGGCCTTCTGGGCAACCAGCATGCATCAACCCTCGTTGAGCCGCCTGCAGCGGATCAACGACCACAGGTTGTATTCCAACCTGTGCTGCCAGTTCCGCCGCGTATTGCCGCTCGCCGATGCGCGCAGCGCGGCACGGGGCCTGGCGGCATTGATCGACGGTTTGTGGTTGCGCGGCGCGTTGTCTGGAGAGGCTTTCGACATCAAGCAGGCGCTGCAAATCGCTTACGACTACCTGGATCAACAACTGGCCAAATAGGCGGGCCAACCAGACCCGCCAAGGCCAGCTCACCTGCACTTGCGAGGACACTATGGCCCGTTTCGAACTGCAAAAACTCTACATCGACGGCGGTTACGTGGACGCCACCAGCGGCACCACGTTCGAGTCCATCAACCCCGCCAATGGCGAGGTTCTCGCGCAGGTGCAGCGCGCGTCGAAAGACGACGTCGAACGTGCCGTAGCCAGTGCCGAGAAAGGCCAGAAAGTCTGGGCCGCGATGACCGCCATGCAGCGTTCGCGCATCCTGCGTAAGGCAGTCGACATCCTCCGTGAGCGCAACGACGAGCTGGCCGAGCTGGAAAGCCTGGACACCGGCAAGCCGTTGTCGGAAACCCGCAACGTCGACATCGTCACCGGCGCCGATGTGCTGGAGTACTACGCAGGCCTGGTGCCCGCCATCGAAGGCGAGCAGATCCCGCTGCGTGAAACCTCGTTCGTCTACACCCGCCGTGAGCCGCTGGGCGTAGTCGCCGGTATCGGCGCCTGGAACTACCCGATTCAGATCGCCCTGTGGAAATCCGCCCCGGCCCTGGCCGCTGGCAATGCGATGATCTTCAAGCCGAGCGAAGTCACCTCGCTGACCACCCTCAAACTGGCTGAAATCTACACCGCCGCAGGCCTGCCCGATGGCGTGTTCAACGTCCTGACCGGCAGCGGCCGCGAAGTCGGCACCTGGCTGACCGAGCACCCGCGCATCGAGAAAATCTCCTTCACCGGCGGCACCGACACCGGCAAGAAGGTCATGGCCA
>JBOICE010000183.1:0-5131 GCA_050739815.1 Pseudomonas sp.
GTGGCGAGTTGAAAAATGTGGGTCGTCTTGAAAGTGCCGGTATCCCCCTCTGGCTCTATGGCGATGCCCTGTTCAGTGGCCTCTATCTGAACGAACTGCTGATCCGCCTACTACCGGCGGAAGATCCTCAACCCCTTTTGTTCGAACACTACAGTGCGACCTTGGCGGCGTTGGCGGAAGGCCGGCCGTTAGAGCCGCTGTTGCGTGCATTCGAATGGCGCCTGCTGGATGAGCTGGGTTATGGTTTTACCCTGACTGAGGACTTGGCTGGGCAGCCAATTGCGCCGGATGGCTTGTATCGTTTGCAGCCAGATGCAGGTCTGGAGCCGGTGGCGCAGCTGCAGCCTGGCTTGTTCCACGGCGCGGAATTGCTGGCTATGGCCGACGCCGATTGGTCCGCCTCCGGCGCCTTGTCTGCAGCCAAGCGTTTGATGCGCCAAGCCCTTGCGCCCCATTTAGGCGGTCGACCTTTAGTCAGCCGCGAGTTATTTATGACCTTGAAGGAGCCACCCCGTGACTGACGCCAATCGCATTCTTTTGGGTGTGAATATCGACCACGTAGCCACCCTGCGCCAAGCGCGCGGCACCCGTTATCCCGATCCGCTCAAGGCGGCATTGGATGCCGAAGAGGCGGGTGCCGATGGCATCACCCTGCACTTGCGTGAGGACCGTCGGCACATTCAGGAACGTGACGTGCTGATCATGAAGGACGCCTTGCAGACGCGGATGAACTTCGAAATGGGCGTGACCGAGGAAATGCTCGCCTTCGCAGAGCGTATTCGCGCCGAACACGTGTGCCTGGTGCCTGAAAGTCGTGCCGAACTGACCACCGAGGGCGGCCTGGATGTGCTCGGGCAGGAAGCCCGTATCCGTACAGCGATACAGCGCCTGAGTAACGTGGGCAGTGAGGTTTCGTTGTTTATCGATGCCGACGAGCGGCAGATCGAAGCCGCCAAACGGATAGGTGCACCGGCGATCGAGATTCATACCGGTCGTTACGCCGATGCCCATACCCCGGCTGAAGCTGCGCGTGAGCTGGCGCGGATACGCGATGGCGTGGCGTGTGCTCTGGCCCATGGCCTGATCGTCAACGCCGGCCACGGCCTGCACTATCACAACGTTGAGCCGGTGGCCGCAATCGCTGGCATCAATGAGCTGAATATTGGCCACGCCCTGGTGGCGCACGCGCTGTTCGTGGGTTTTAAGGCGGCCGTGGTGGAGATGAAACAGCTAATCGTCGCAGCCGCCGCGCGCGGCTGAACGTCTTGTCTCGCCTGCGCAGGCGGTTTTCTTGAGTTTACGGCTTGCGCCCCACCAGCACCGCCCGCATGGGCGCGGGCAAGCCTTCGAGGGTCCGTGAGTGGTCGCTGGGGGCAAGGAAGTCCGGTAAGGATTGGTAGCGCATCCAGTCGGTGCTGCGTTGCTCCTCAACGCTGGTGATGCTGACATCGACGCAGCGCACATCGACGAAGCCGGCACGGCGCAGCCACAGTTCAAGTGCCGGAACCGAGGGCAGGAACCAGACGTTGCGCATCTGCGCGTAGCGGTCTTCCGGTACCAGCACCTGCTGTGCATCGCCTGGCACTACCAAGGTTTCCAGGACCAGTTCGCCACCTTTGACCAGGCAGTCTTTCAGTGCCAGCAGGTGGTCGATGGGCGAGCGGCGGTGGTAGAGCACACCCATGGAGAACACCGTATCGAAGCCTTCGAGCTTTTCCGGTAACTCTTCCAGGGCAAAGGGTAGGTGCCAGACCGGCAGCTCCGGCAGATAGCGTTGGATCGCTTGGAACTGACAGAAGAACAGCCAGTTTGGATCGATGCCGATCACGCTCTCGGCGCCAGCGCCGATCATCCGCCATTGGTAATAACCATTACCGCAGCCGACATCCAGCACGCGTTTACCGCTCAGGTCCAAGTGCGGCGCGACTCGTGTCCATTTCCAGTCCGAGCGCCATTCGGTGTCGATATGTACGCCAAATAACTCGAACGGCCCTTTACGCCAGGGTGATAGGCCAAGCAGCGCCTGGCGCAGCTGCGCGCGGCTGGTGCCATCGCAGTCGCTGTCCAGTCGAAAGCATTCACGCAGTTCGACTTGGCTTGGTGTTAGCGCGGGTAATGCATCGAGTGCGCCCTGCCAGCGCTCGAGGTCGCCGTGGCCAATCTCCAGCTTGTCGTCCAGCTGCTGTTGCAAACCCGCCGCCCAATTGGCCAAGGGGCTGCCCGCCAGACGGCGGGCGAGGGGGGCGAGGTCAATCATGGCAGGGCGATCAGCGAGGCAAAGTTAAGGCATTGAAACCATGGCACGACTTTGCTGAAACCGACGGCGAGCAGGCGCTCGCGGTGTTCTTCAAGGCTGTCTGGGAGCATCACGTTTTCCAGTGCGCTGCGTTTCTGGGCGATTTCCAGCTCGCTGTAACCATTGGCGCGCTTGAAGGCGATATGCAGAGCGGTGAGCAACGCCTGTTCTTCGGCATCGTTGAAACGCAATTTCTCCGAGAGGATCAGCGCTCCACCGGGCAACAGCGCCTGTCGAATCCGGCTGAGCAGGGGCAGGCGTTGTTCGGGCTGGATAAATTGCAGGGTGAAGTTCAGCGCTACCAGCGAAGTCGGCAAAAATTCCAGGCGCAGGATGTCGGCCTCGATGACCTCGACCGGCAGCAGTTCCTGGAACATCGAATCTTGCGCGTGCAGGTATTCGCTGCAGCGTTCGACCATGGCGCTGGAGTTGTCGACCGCGATGACCCGGCAATCTTCACTCTTCACATGCCGGCGCAGTGCCTGGGTAACCGCGCCCAAGGAACTGCCGAGGTCATACAGCACGCTATGCGGCTGGGCGAATTGTGCCGCGAGCACGCCGATGTTCTCGACGATGGTCGGGTAGCCCGGTACCGAGCGTTTGATCATGTCTGGAAACACCCGCACCACGGCTTCGTTAAAGGCGAAGTCCTGAACGTGGGGCAGTGGTTGTGCGAAGAGACGGTCGGGTTCTTTGCTCACGGTTGTTCCGAAGGCGATGACGAAAAACCGGCATTCTATCCAAGACCGGCCTCAGGAACAGTCCAATCTCTGTTGCGCTTGGCCCTGCTGGGTTGAAAACCGGTTCGGACTGCTCATTTACCACGGGTAAATTCGGCTCGGGCATCCAGCCAAACCATCCTCACTTCAACTGGTCGGAAAAAAACTCGCCAGCGCCCTGAATTGGTCCCAAGGGGTTCTTCTTCGATTCAAGACGGCGGATGTTCGGCTCCCCACTGCTGACTTTGTGCACCAGCACGTCGTCCACCAGCACGAAGACTGCGCGGAATGCCCAACCCTGCATCTCGCGCCTTTTGCTGAAGTTGAGCACGTCGGCCCAGAAGTTACCGACCCGTTGGGTGTTGGTCTTGGAGAACTCGAAGGCATAGGCGATGCAGCGATCCTTGGCCTCCAGGCATTGCACTAATCCGTCCGGTAAGTAGGAAAGGGGGATGTTGGGTTGCACGAACATCAGGCGCACGTCGATGAATGACAGCATGCGTCCATTGCCCTGAGAGAGCGGGTCGAACCCTAGGGAGAACAGCTCAGGGCGGGTGGTCTTACCTGGCTGGGCTTGCGAGTAGCGGATTTCGGTATCCGTATAATCGCCGAAGGGTGAGAGGGTTTCCGCATGCTCGCTCGGCAGCAGGCTGCCGCAGCCAGTCAGTAATACTGCAGACAGAACCGCACCCCAACTGCCCCGACCGCCACCCATGGTTTTCTCCCCACATCAGATTGTCTCCCTATCTCCTATAGTCGATTTAACGAGTGCTTGCTGTTTCATTCTTGAGACAACGGGTCGACGAGGCAGGCGGTAGATCGCCGAGGCCGTGATGCCCCATTGGCCCAGCCAATAGCTGAGGATGATGGCATAGGGGGCGGCGACAAAAGGTGTAACGAAACGGTTGATTCCGATCAAGCTGTCGGACAGCACAAACAGCGCCGCACCGCCGGCAGCCAGCCCAATCGATGTGCTACCGACACCAGGCTCGCCGATCCGCGCCAGCGCGCGCCAGAGCATCGCGCTGATGGCCAGGGCGTACAGCGCTACTGGGATCAGCAATGGGCCGAGGCCGCTGCTGGCCAGTGTGGCGAACATACCGGCACCAACCAGCGTCGCGAGGAGCAGGGCGGTCGGCGCGAGGCGACGGCTGTCACCCAGATAGGCGACCAGGTAGGCCAGGTGACCCAGCAGGAATGCGCCAAGGCCGAAGACGAAGAGATCGGCGGGCCATTCCAGCAGCATGTCGCCGGCCAGTGAACATAACAGGCCAAGGCTGATCCAGCGCCGATAGTGGCCCGCTGGCGCGCTACGCAGCCAGAGCAGTAAGGCGATCACTGGGATGGGTTTAGCCAATAGGCAGAGTTCCGGCCAGTCGCTCGCCCGTCCATAGATAAAGGCCAGTGCACCTATCAACGCCACGCTCAGCCAGCGCATATTCGATCCTCAACGGTTGCTTGAGCGGCGACTATGCCTGGCCATGAGGTAGAACCACAGGCGACACGCGTCAGGCGCAGGCTCATATCGCGCCGCGCGAGACGAGGGGGTATTGACCGGCTTTCGCGGGCATGGCCCGCTCCTACGGGTCCAGAGGCGTCTGCTCGGCGACTTATTTCACGCTGATCCGGCAGTCGAAGGTCTTGGCCGGTGCGACCTCCACTTCCCAGGGGCGGTGGTAAACCAGCAGCAAATGCCCATCGCCCGGGTTGGTGGCCTGGAAGCGCCAGGTCGACTGCCCGGCACTGCCAACCAGGCCGGCGTCCTCCGGGTTGCTGTACACCTCCGGACCCAGGCTGCGCAGTACGCCCGCTGCGGCGTCTTTCACTGCCCAACGAAAGCCGGTGGTAGGGTTGCTGGCCAGAGTGAGGGTCAGCTGTTGCCCGCTGTGCAGGTTCAGCGGGCAGTCGTCCTGCTGGTTCTGTTGCAGCGTGACATTGCTGGGCTGTTGCGCACAGGCGGCGAGCAAACCTAGACCCAGGGGTAAGAGTAGGCGGGCAGCAGTCATAAACAGTTCCTATCGGTTTAAAACTAGCCGCCAGCATAACCTCAAGGGGCTGAATATTCGTAGCCTGGATCGTACCGCGGGTTGTCCCGAGCCCAGTACCAGGCTAGCCG
>JBOICE010000184.1:0-3563 GCA_050739815.1 Pseudomonas sp.
GGCGCGAAGGCCGGATCGAGGCAGTCGATGTCGAAGGTCAGGTACACCGGGTTATCACCGACCCGCGCGCGAATCAGCTCGGCGATGACTTCCGGCGAGTTGCGATGCACCTGCCGCGCCTCTATCACCTGGAAGCCCAGCACATCATCATTGGTGGTGCGCAGGCCAATCTGCACCGAGCGCGCCGGATCTACCAGTCCCTGGCGGGCGGCGTGGTAGAACATGGTGCCGTGGCTGATCCCCTGCACACTGTCGTCGGCATCCGGCCAGGTATCGCTGTGCGCATCGAAGTGCACCAGGGACAGGGCCCCGTGCTTCTTCGCATGGGCCTTGAGCAGCGGGTAGCTGATGAAGTGGTCACCGCCCAGGGTGAGCATGGCGCAGCCGGCGGCGAGGATGTGCTCGGCATGGGCTTCGATGGCCGCCGGCGTCTGCTGCGGCTGGGCGTGGTCGAAGTTGCAATCGCCGTAGTCGATCACCGCCAGATGATCGAAGGGATCGAACTCCCAGGGATAGTGGCGCTCCCAGGCACTGGTCACCGAGGCGGCGCGGATCGCCCGAGGCCCGAAGCGGGTACCCGGACGGTTGGTGGTGGCGGTGTCGAACGGCACGCCGCTGACCACCAGATCGACGCCGCGCAGATCCCTGGTGTAGCGCCGACGCATGAAGCTGGTGACGCCGGCGTAGGTCGGTTCGGAAAAGGTGCCGTACAAACTGTCGCGGGTGATGGCTAGATCGTTACCCTGAAATTCTTCCACGATGAACTCCTTAGTACTGGCTGCGGAAACTGGTCCAGATGCGGGTGCGATCGCGCTGCGTGCGCAGTGACAACAACTGCTCGCTGAACAACCGCGCCCGCACTTCCTGCGGCGGATAGATGTCGGGATCACCGCTCACGGCTGGATCGACCAGCGGGGTGGCGGCGCTGTTGGCGTTGGCGAAGTACACGCTGTTGGTCAGCTCGGCGATTGCCTCGGGGCGCAGCATGTAGTCGATGAAGGCGAGCGCCGCCTGCGGGTGTGGCGCATCCACCGGGATCGCCATGGTGTCGAACCAGATCAGCGTGCCCTCCCGCGGGATGCGGTACAGCACCTCGAACGGCTGCTTCGCCTCGCTGGCGCGGGCGGCGGCCATGGCGGCGTCACCGTTATAGGTCAGTGCCAGGCAGATCTCGCCCTTGGCCAAGTCGTCGATATGCCGGCCGGTGCCGACATAGCGCAGGTTCGGCTGCAGCTCGGCAAGCAGTTGCTGCACCTGCTTCAGGTCTGCGGCATCGGTGCTGTAGGGATCATGGCCGAGGTAGTTGAGGGCAATGCTGATCACTTCCTGCGGCGAATCCAGCACGGCGATGCCGCAGTCCTTGAGTTTGCTTGCGTAGTCCGGTTTGAACAGCAGGTCGAGGCTGTTCAGCGGGGCGTCGGGAATGCGCTTGGTCACCGCCTCCTTATTCAGGCCCAGGCCAACCGTCCCCCAGGTATAGGGCACGCCATAGCGGTTACCCGGATCGGCGCTGGCCAACTTGGCCAGCAGCTCCGGATCGAGGTTGGCGTAATGCTTTAGCTGCGCCGGTTCGACCGGTTGCACGGCCTTGGCCTTGATCGCCCGCGCCAGCCCGCTGGAAGCCGGGAACACCACGTCATAGCCGCTGCCGCCGGTGAGCAGTTTGCTGTCCAGCGCCTCGGCGCTGTCGAAGATGTCGTATTTGACACGGATGCCGGTCTCTTCCTGAAAACCCTTGAGCGCCTGCTCCGGGATATAGGCGGACCAACTGTAGAGGTTCAGGGCCTTGTCCTCCGCGTGCACGGGCAGCACGCAGCAGAGCAGTAAGGGCCAGAGGGCCATGCGCATGATAGAAATCCTCATCGAGTACTTTTTGTTTTGCCGAGCTCATCCTGCGGCGCACGTTGCTTTTGATAAATATGAAGTGTGCTACTTTGGCATCGATATTCATCAATGTTTGGAGCCGCCATGCTCAGCCAAGTACGCGACCTTGATCTGCAACTGCTGCGGCTATTCGTCAGCGTGGTGGAGTGCGGCGGTTTCAGCGCGGCGCAAGGTGAACTGGGTATAGGTCAGTCGACCATCAGCACACAGATGGCCAAGCTGGAGACGCGATTGGGCTTCCGTCTATGCGAACGCGGCAAGGCCGGCTTTCGCCTGACCCCCAAGGGCGACGAAGTGCTGCTGGCCACACGCAAGTTGTTTGCCGCCATCGAAACCTTCAAGGGTGAAGCCCAGGGCATGGCCGACAAACTACTGGGTGAACTCAGTATCGGCCTCTCGGAAGCTCTCGATGCACAGGTGATGGAACGGGTCGCCACCGCTATCCAGCGCTTTCGCCAACGCCACCAGGCGGTGCAGATCGAGCTGATCAGCGCCACGCCGGCCGAACTGGAACGGCGCCTGCTGCAGGATCAGTTGCACCTGGCCATCGGCTATTTCTCCGGCAAGCAAACCGCGCTGGATTTCCAACCCTTGTTCAGCGAAGCACAACGGCTCTATTGCGGCCGCGGGCATCCGCTATTCAGCCAACGGCACATCGACAAAGCCGACCTCGACACCTGCGACCACGTGCACCACCCCTACCGTTTCACCGCCGCCGCCGAACTCTCCCAGTCAAGCATGAGCAGCGCCCGCACCGAACAGGTTGAAGGCAGCCTGGCGTTTATCCTCTCCGGTGCCCATGTCGGCTACCTGCCTGGGCATATCGCAGGCCCCTGGGAAACCCGCGGGCTATTACGCGTGCTACTGCCGCAGCAACTCGGCTACACCGTGCAATTTCACCTGGCCAGCCACCGCGGTCGCCAACCCAGTGAAGCGCAGCGGGCCTTCGTCGAGGACGTGCTCGGCGCGTTTGGCCCGCCGCCAAAGTCATGAACGGGTTATGCCACTCCGACTGTTGAGCACCGGGCAAGCAGGCAACGCGATTGAGGCGGTCTTCCACGCGGGGCGCGTCTATAGTTTTCAGCTCAGAGCTTTTTCGTTCGCCCCTATCCATAGCGTGCAAGGAGTCATCATGAGCAAGGTTCACCACGTCGCAGTCTTGGTCGGTAGCCTGCGAACAGCCTCCATCAACCGCAAACTGGCCCTGGCCCTGGCCGATCTGACGCCCCCTTCGCTGAAGCTGGAGATCGTCGAAATCGGCGACCTGCCGCTGTACAACGAAGATATCGACATCGACCCGCCACCGGATGCCTACGCCGCCTTCCGCGCCAAGGTCAAAGCCGCTGACGCCCTGCTGTTCGTCACACCGGAATACAACCGCTCGGTGCCCGCACCGATGAAGAACGCCATCGACGTAGGTTCGCGCCCCTATGGCAAGAGTGTGTTCGGCGGCAAGCCGGGGGCAGTGCTGAGCGCCTCACCGGGAGCGGTGGGCGGCTTCGGCGCCAACCAACACCTGCGCCAGTCCATGGTGTTCCTCGATGTGCCGATGATGCAGCAGCCCGAGGCCTACTTGGGTGGCGCCGGCAGTTTCTTCGAAGAGGCCGGCATGCTCGGCGACGGTATCCGGCCGTTCCTGCAGAAGTTTATTAATGCCTATGCGCAATGGGTGGAGTTGC
>JBOICE010000185.1:0-3066 GCA_050739815.1 Pseudomonas sp.
CGCTCATGGATTGGTTGGAAGATGAGCGCGTTACCTGCTATCTGAGCGATTCGCGTCATGTTTCCCGCTCCATCGAGCACGTCATCGACCGAACTCAATTACCGATCCTGACCACCTATTCAACCGGGGCGGCCGATTCTTCATGGCCTATGACCGGCATGACGCCCCGGTGGGCTTTGTCCGTCTGATCAAGACCGGCTCCAATTGCGAGATAGTCCTGGTCATCGGAGACAGCGACAAATGGGGCCGAAACCTTGGCGCCCGCACGATCCGCGAAGGCATGAAACTGGCCTTCCTCGACATGCGGGCCGAGAAGCTCATCGCCAAGATCCACCCGGACAATACCCGCTCGCTGAAAGCCTTTCAGCGCAGCGGCTTTCTGCTTGAGAGCGAAACGCCGACATTGAAGTCATTTTCCATGACGGCGGGGCGCTATCTGTCGGCGCTGATTGAAAACTGACCCACCCTGCCGATTGAAAATTGACCCAGGGCGGATTGCTGATTTTGGCATCAGCAATTGTGGATAAGCTTAGCAGTCGTGTCCCTGATGGAAGACGCATCAAGCCCCACCGCATGTGGGCATGCGGCAGGGTATTTTCGGTGCAGATCAAAACAGCTCATCGTCCTCAGCACCATCATCGGCTTTGCGCTTTCGTTCACGTGATTTGATCTTGGTCTGGGCGACCAAGCTGCTGTGTTGCAAGCGGTAGGATTCGTTGCCCGTTTCGACGATGTGACAGTGGTGTGTCAGCCGATCCAGCAACGCCGTGGTCATCTTGGCGTCACCAAACACGCTCGACCATTCCGAGAAGCTGAGGTTGGTGGTGATCACCACGCTGGTGTGCTCGTACAGCTTGGATAGCAAGTGAAATAACAGCGCACCACCGCTCTGGCTGAAGGGCAAATACCCCAGTTCATCGAGTATCACCAGGTCTGTTCGTAACAGCCCTTGAGCGATTCGGCCCGTCTTGCCGTCGTACTTTTCGCGCTCCAGTAAATTGACCAGATCTACCGTGGAGTAGAAGCGCACGCGTTTGTGATGCGTCGTGATCCCGGACACGGCCAAGGCGGTGGCCAGGTGTGTTTTGCCTGTTCCAGGCCCGCCGATGAATACGACATTCTGCGCGGCATCGGTGAACTCCAGGTTGGACAGATCCTTGATCAGGCGGGCGTCTGCGCTGGAAGCGCTGAAGTCGAAGCCGGCCAAATCACGATGCATGGGCAGTTTGGCCATGTTCATCTGGTGGTTCACTGTGCGTACCGCTCGATCCGCATGTTCTTGTTGGAGAAGATGCTCAAGCAGCCACTTCGACGACGTCGTCGAGGCTTCTCCTTGCGAGGCCAGTTCTTCCCAGGCGCTGGCCATGCCATGCAGGCGCAGTTCTTTGAGTTCCGCCATAAGATCACGCATTGCGAGTCTCCTCATCGGTGGTACGGAGCCGGTCGTAGCGCGCCGTATTGGCGACAGGCGCTATCTTGAGTTGAAGGCTGGTTTCGGCGGATGGAGGCGCTGCTACCGATGTCAGTCGGGCCAAGACATTCAGGATGTGGTCAGCACTCAAACTGCCTGATTCAAGTACCAACTCCACCGCCACCAACACGGCATCAAGCCCGGCGATGGGAACAGCCGCCAGTACCTGCGTCATGACTCGATCACCGTTGGTGTGACGCCTCAGACCGCGTTTTAGCTGTTGCAGCGGCTTCGGCAGATCAGCAAACGGCGCACCATTGCGTAGCGCTCCGGGCTTGCGTTCGATAAGCGGGATGTAATGCTGCCAGTCGAAACTGACCTGGTCTCGATCAAAGAGGCGTTCGTGACTGGCAATCATCGTTTCATCGGCGATGACCACCACCCGGGAAGGATACAGACGGCTGCTAACCCACTGGCCGACCCGCTCACACGGCACCGAGTAGCGATTTCGCGCCACGCTGATCAAACAGGTGCTGGAGACCCGCACGGTGCGTTCGACGTAGCCGTCAAAGGGCGTGGGCATTGGCATCATTTCTACCCGTTCCAGCTCCAAGACGTCCGACACAGTCAGGCCGTTGTACTGCGGATGAAGAAGCTCGTCCCAGAGCGAGCGGCAGCGTTGGCCGAGCCAGGCATTCAGTTCTTCAAAGGTGTGGAACATGCAGTCTTGAGCATCGAGCCAGATGCGTCGCCGGCTGTCTTGGACGTTCTTTTCCACGATGCCTTTTTCCCAGCCGGAGGCCACGTTGCAGAAATCCGGATCGAACAGGTAGTGCGCGCACATCACGGCAAACCGGGCATTGACCGTGCGGCCTTTACCCTTGTTGACCTTGTCGACAGCGGTCTTCATGTTGTCGTAGATGCCGCGACGCGGCACCCCACCTAACGCGCCGAAGGAGCGGGTATGGGCATCGAACAACATCTCGTGGCCTTGGCTGGGATACGCAACCAACCAAAATGCACGACTGGCACACAGCTTCATATGGGAGACCTGGATGCGTCGGAACAGGCCGCCGATCAGCAGACCTTCTTCGCTCCAGTCGAATTGAAAGGCCTCGCCGAGTGCAAACGTCAGCGGTACAAAGGCCCGTAAAGACTTGCCTTGCTCGCCGCGCCACGTGCGTATGAAGGCGGTGAGCTGGCTGTAGCCTCCGTCGTACCCCTCGGCCTTGATCTGTTCGAAAAGGGCTTTGGCACTTCTGCGGTTGTGCTTTGCCCGAAACGAATCGGCCTTGAGCGCCTGCTCCAGCATCTCGTGAAATGGACTGAGTTTGTTGAAGGTTGCACACCGTTGGTACGCCGGCTGAGTGGCTTCGGGTGCTCTGACCCATTTTCGAATGGTGTTTCTCGACAGCCCGGTACGCTTGGCTATCTGATGCAGCGACAGCTTGTCGCGAAAGTACATCCGCCGAATTTTCCCCAACATTTCCATGCTGATCACCCTGTGTTCTCCTGCTCGGAAAGCGAGCAGAAGCAGTTGAACACCTGGGTCAGTTTTCAGTCGGCAGAACAGCCTTTACTGGGTCAGTTTTCGGTCAGCGGTAACACCCAGATCACACCGGCAGCTGTCACCAGAGCGCTCTCAGGGGTTCAGC
>JBOICE010000186.1:0-3648 GCA_050739815.1 Pseudomonas sp.
GTGTGAGCGCATTCCTGATCACGACACCGGACGGACACGTCCTGGTGGATGGCGGGCTGGCCGAGACTACGCCGCAGATCGTGGCCAACATCAAAACGCTGGGTTATGGCGATCGCGCCGCGCTGGAGACCGGTCACATCGAATGGGGTCCCGCCTCGAAAATCGATGCGGCGCCCGTTTCGATGGACCGCGTGATTGCGGACGGCGAGACGATCGTCCTGGGCCAACCATCCGTCTTTCCTCGAGCTCGAGCAGAAACGCGCGCGCCAGATCGCGGGCGATGCAAACGCGTTCGTCGAGGCCGGTGCGCTTGCCCTCTTCAACACGCCATCGCGCGAGGCATTCGAGAAGGAGCTCGAGCGGCAGGCCGCCACCGGCCGATAGCGTTACGAATCAGCGTTCAGCGCCCGTCAGCGTTTGCCATGGAATACCACGATCATGCCAGCAATGAGTTCGTGAGGGCTTCGCGAGCCCTCGTACCAGTCGTTCCTCGCGCCCACACCGACCAGGGCGCCGGCAAAGAAGTGCGTGGTCGTATTCTGGTGAGCTGACTGGTAGGCGATGGTGGGCAGCCATCCCGTCGCGTACTGACGGTTACCTTCAAAATCGCGATTACTCCAGGCCACCAGAACGCCCTGGGTGGAATACCAGCCCGAGCCCCGCTCGCCGATCCGGCCTACCTGCAGGTACGGCATTACCCGCCGGTAGGCGCCGTGCAGGCCGACACCTGCGTCGAGCGGACGGGACGTACTTGCGGGGAACTGGTAGAAGAGGTCGCCCTGAAGCACCCAGGGCGCGAGCTCTACGGGTGCCAGCAGGATGCCGGCGGGAACGTGAATGCCCAACTGAAATGCGCCGTTGTCCGGGTGACTTCCGGCCCAACCGTGGTTCAGGCTCAAACCAACGTTGGGGCTAAAGGCGGTCCGACCGCCGTTCCCCACGCCCGGCACCGCCTCCAGCGCGGTCACCAGGGCAACATCGAAACCGGGCTCAACCCGGGGACCGTGCGCAATCACCGGGAAGCAGCCAAAAACTGCGGGAAGCAACATCAGACAGAACGCAACTGAGATCCGATCGAGCCGTCGTCTGGACATAAGCACCATTTTCCGAGGGAAACAGCCAGGCCAGCATTCGTTGGTGCCGAATCTGGCGGTGCGGTCTCAACCGGCTCTCGGATTCCTCTCGGATTGGTCTGGTGCCCGTATTGGCCGCGACTCAGTCGCACGTAGTTCGACGTGGAGGTCAGAACCGATAGCGGAGCATCACGGGGCCGTGATTCCAGGGAAAGGCTTCTGCCAGGCGGATTATGAGCTCGGCCGGACCCTGGCCGTACGCTTTCTGATACGCGTCGCGCAGTGGTCTCAGATCGAAGCGCAACCGGGCCAGCAACAGTGCGTCGCAGTTGTCGTTGTTTGCATCATGAGCGACGAATGCGTCGACCTGCACGGGACTCGATTCGAGCCAGCCGTTCCAGGCCACAGCCGCGTATTCATGGCGAGCGCAGCCCCCACCGTGCCGAACATTGACGTGCAACACATCCTTCACGATGCTGGCCGAATCGATGGTCAGCTGGTCCGCATGCCAGTGCCCGGGCTGGGTACTAAAGTCCACGCGGATGCGCCCTGGCACATCGGCCGGGACGTAGGGGCTGGCCGGATCGTCGCATGACGAGCCGGTCAAGACCAGCAAGGCACAAATGGCTGAACCGGTCAGGCGCTGGAGCATAACATTCATCCGCGAATGAAACCCTCAAAGTAAGAACGCGCCGCGTTGCTGCGACCGCGACGCAACCGGCGGATCACGCTTCAATTCGGTGCACGCCGCAAAGCTCGAGGCGCGCCTGCATCGCCAGACGGCGCATTGGGCGCGATCAGCGCGAGCACACTCATGGCTGACGTGAACGCGTCAGCCCTCGGTTTTCAGTGCTTCGGTGGGTTCCACTCCGAGCGCGCGGCGAGTGGGCACAATGCAGGAGAGCAAACACGCGCCGAGCATGAGCACGACATAGGCGATGACCAGCCCGATCTCCCGCGCCGACCGGTCACCCACCACTCCGCGCACCAGTGTTGCGTCGAGATGAACCTGCCAGCACAATGCCGTGGTTACCTGCGCGAGCAGTTTCAACGGTCATAGGATGTGGTGGAAGTGTCTGTTCATTGACGAACCGGACGTTACTCCCGCTTCCTCAGTGGCCCTCGGCGATTGATTCCCTCCACTTCGGTCGCCGGTATCAGCATGTAGAATTGCACACGCACCCCGCCATTGAAGGTGAGGCGTCCACCAGTGGCCAGAGGCTGGTCGACCAGCAACATTCATTGGACCCACGCAGAGCAGCGATCAGCCATTTCAAACCCGCTGCCAGGAGCAAACATGTTAGGCTCCGTTGGACTCACTGGCTTTCAGCATCGTTCAATGCGTTCATGAGTGCAGAAGCAAGGCAGGATTTCGCCCTGGCCGGAGCGCTCCGCGCGGCTGCATGTGGCCAGCTCGAGGCATGGGTCCACACTTACCTGCTGGGTCCAGGTGCAAATTCCGCCTTTTCTGATAGACTGAAGCGCCAACCGCGCTACTGGCGCGACCCGGAGTTGTTGCCGCCAGGCACTGCTACGCGCGAGCGGTCCCGAGCGTGACATGCCGTTCCGCGAGGACATCGGCTGGCAGCCTTTGAGATTCTCGGCCTGATGTCGATCGCGCCGAGGTGGATCGTTGAGATCGCGAATACATGATCACTGAAGAGCTCACGTCGGTGCAGTTGCGGATCCACAAACCCATGACTGCGCGTTCATCCTCGAGTTGCGCTGCGCTGTTACTGGCGGCGACAGTTGTCGCATGCAACTCAGAAGATCGCGCGTTGGCGCGCTGGCAGGGAACAATCGACACACTGCCTGGTGGAATCATCCGGGTTTCCAGCCCCGAAGCCGGCGTGTGGCAGGAGAAAGAGCGCTGGCGCATCGTGGAGGAGATGCGGATCGGGCGAACCGAAGGCTCGGGTCCGGATGTTTTCAGCAGCGTGGTCGCACTGGGCGTGTCGCCATCCGGAACGATCGCGATCATTGATGGCCCCACGCAGGAGCTCCGTCTGTTCGACAAAAACGGGCAGCACATTCGCACGCTCGGACGAAGAGGATCCGGACCCGCTGAATTTCAGTTTGCGCACGGGCTCGTCTGGGACCACCTGGGCAGGCTGTGGGTGGTTGATCCTGGCAATAGCCGCTACACGGTGTTTGACTCGAGCGGCGCACTGGTCTTTGATCGGCGTCGAAACGTTCCTGGAGTCGTGTACCCGTGGCTTGGCGCCTTCGCGCGGGACGGGTACCTCTATGATGTCGCTGGCCAACTGGAAGCGGATGACCGTCGGGTATTCATCTATTTTCGCGTAGACACACTCGGCAACGTTATCGACAGCCTGCCGAAGCTCGAATACCGGCCGCAACGCTCAGTCGTTGTGCCAGCGACGATGTTCGACATCTCACCGCGCATGACCTTCCGCTTCGATCGGGGCGGGTATATCTGGTTTGGCGATACGGGCGACTACAAGATCGTCCAGCGCACGCTGGCCGGAGATACGATTCGAATGATCGAGCGCGCGTTTACGCCGATACACCTGACCGAGCAGGAGAAGGACTCGCTATGGCGCGAAGTCCCAGC
>JBOICE010000187.1:0-4032 GCA_050739815.1 Pseudomonas sp.
TCTGCGGCGTGTTCGGCGCTTTTTTCCGTCATCTGCGGCGTGCTAGGGTGCGGCCTGTTCCGATTTTCTGACAACAAGAGGCTAGCTAATGCCCGTTCCTGTCCTGCGTCGCCTGAGCCTTGCGCTCGGCCTGTGCGCCGTTACTACCCTGGCAACCGCCGAAACCTGGCCCGCTGCCGATTGGGTGAGCGCACCCGCTGCGTCCAGCCCGGCCATCGAAGCGCTGAATGCTTATGCTTTTCCCACCCGCGATGATGCGAGCCGCAAGGGCATCCGCACCGATGCGCTGCTGGTGATCCGCGATGGTGAAATCATCTACGAGCGCTATGCCGGTCCAACCAAAGCCGAAACTCCGCACCTGACCTGGTCTGTGAGCAAGAGCCTGATGGCCACCACATTGGGCACCGCCTATGGCAGTGGGCGCTTCAAGCTGGATGATCCAGTGGCCAAGTTCTACCCACCGTTCGCCGGACATCCAGGCGTCAAACTCGGGCATCTGCTGAACTGGGCCTCCGGCCTGGCCTGGCAGGAGGGCTACGAATATGCGCCGCTGAAATCCACCGTGGTGGCGATGCTCTACACCCGTGGCCGGGCCGATATGGCGGCGTATGCGGCGAGCATCGAGCAGGAAGTGGCACCCGGTACGCGCTTTCGTTATTCCAGTGGCGACAGCAACCTGCTTTCGGCGGCCTTGAAGGGCATGCTCGGCGAGCAGGCGTACAAAAACTACCCATGGTCTGCGTTGTTCGAGCCGCTCGGAATCAGCAGTGCGGTATGGGAAACCGATGCCAGCGGCACCTTAGTGGCGTCCTCTTACGCATACCTGACCGCGCGCGATCTAGCTCGGGTTGGCTTGCTGATGCAGCGCGACGGGCGCTGGGGCGAGCGCCAGTTGCTGCCGAAGGCTTGGATTGCCTTCAACCGCACGCCGTTCGCCAACTACCAGCCGTCTGCCGAGACGGCGGGTGAGGCAGTGCCGGGTGGGCAGTGGTGGCTGAACGCGGCAGTGGCCGGTGCCGCCAAGCCATGGCCGGATGCGCCCGAGGATGCCTTCGCCGCACTCGGCCACTGGGGGCAGGCGCTGTATGTGTTGCCGAGCGAAAAATTGGTGATCGTCCGCTATGGCGATGACCGCGACAAAAGCTACCAGCACAACCAATTGTTGAAACTCGCGAAGGCGGCTTTCGCTACGGAGGCCAACCAATGAGCGCCTTTATCAAACGTCGTCCGCTCACCAGCCTGTTGCTGATGATCTTCATTGGGCTGGCCTTGCTCGGCTGGCAGAACCGCGCTCATCTTGCGGCGTTCCCCGGCATCATCGGTGCGTACTCGGCCAAGGAGTATTGCTCTTGCCGGTATGTGATGGATAACCCCGCGGACTACTGCCTGGGCTACGTCAAACAGTACGTGCCCACCAGCGGCTTTTTCGATGACGCGGCCAACAAGCGGGTCACCGCGCGCGGCCTGGGTAGCAGCCAAACAGCCGCCTGGCTCGGACAGCGGCAGGGTTGCCAGTTGTTGCCGGAAGCGGCTGCTTTGCCGGAGTCCTGATAAGCCGTTTTCAACGGACCATGTAAGACACTGCCTCGTAGGTTGGCGCTGAGCCACAGGCGATGCCCGAGAATCGGTCTGCAAGGTCGGGCTTGTCGGCGTAAGCCCGGGCGTGGGAGTCGCAAGCGACTCCTTGTTGGGCATCGCTACGCTCAGCGCCAACCTACGGTTTTGCTCAATCCTTAGGTTTGCAAGGTCGACTCGGGCGGTTATCGTGCCGCCTGAGTCTGCCGCCCGAGAAACCCGATGCTCAAACTCTTCGCCTTCCTTCTCGCCGCCTGCGCCACCTTGCCGGTACAGGCCGGCTGGTATCTGGATAACGAATCCTCGCGCCTGTCATTTATTTCGACCAAGGCCGGCAACTTCTCCGAGGTTCATCGCTTCCTCACGCTGCACGGCAAGATCGATAACGCCGGTTTGGTACAGTTGCGCGTCGAGCTGGACTCGGTCAGTACCGGTGTTCCCTTGCGCGATGAGCGTTTACGTAGGCTGTTTTTCGACACCGCCACCTTTGCCGAGGCGGAGGTCACTGCGCAGCTCGATCTGCGCCCGATCACCGACCTGGCGCCCGGCGCCCAACTAGAGTTACGCCTGCCGCTGACCGTCAAGCTGCATGGCCAGGAGCACAATTACGACGCCGAGTTGCTGGCCACGCGTCTGGATGATCAGCGCTTCCAAGTCGTGACCCTGGCGCCGCTGGTGTTGCAGGCCGAGGATTTCGGTCTGACTGCCGGCATCGAGTCGCTGCGCCGGGTGGCGGAGCTGTCGGCCATCAGCCTGTCGGTACCGGTTGGTGCGGTGTTGATCTTCACGGTGCGTTAGGTTCTGCAGAGGAAGTGCCGGTGCTCGGCGACTTTCCGTACAAGACGCAGCATTCATGCTGGAGGCCAGGGAAAATGGAGACATATTTGGCCAGTGCAAATGAGCAACCCCTAGCGCCGCTCCATGTTGGCTTCTCTCAAGAGGAGTCGGCCTGATGCCCGGCTCGGTCTTCCCCTGGCGCAGTGCTAATCGCTTCGACTTATTGATCGACGGCCCGGCGTTCTTTCCGCGCATGTTTGAGGTCATTGCGCGGGCCGAGCGGCAGGTTGAGCTGGAGCTGTACCTGGTCGAGACGGGCGCTTGTGTCGAGGCCATGGTGCAGGTGCTCTGTGCGGCAGCCGAGCGCGGCGTGCAGGTGCGCTGCCTGTTCGATGATTACGGCAGTCTCGGACTGCTCGCCCGTGAGCGCGGGCGATTGCTCAAGGCCGGGGTAGAACTGCGTTTCTATAACCCGATCAACCTGCGCCGGGGCCTGCGCAATTTTTACCGGGATCATCGCAAGCTGCTGTTGGTGGATGGTCAGCGGGCATTTGTCGGCGGCACCGGTGTTACCGATGAGTTTTGGACGCCAGGCCAAGCTGCCAGCGCCTGGCACGAGGTCATGGTGGAAATCGCCGGGCCGGTGGTGGCCGACTGGCAGTATTTGTTTGACCGGCAATGGCAGGCTTGTCTGACACGGCTCGCCTGGAAAACCGCCCAAGAGGCTGGGTTGCTGCGTTTGCCGCCCTGCCCGCCCGCGGGGGAGGGCCTTGGCCGTGTGGCTTATGCCAATGCCCGGCAGCATCGGGACATCGTGCAGTCGCTGGTGCGCGCGCTGCGCAGCTCGCGGCAACGTATCTGGCTGGCGACCCCGTATTTCCTGCCGACCTGGAAAGTTCGCCGCGCGCTACGCAAAGCCGCCGCACGGGGGGTGGAGGTGCACTTGTTGCTGACCGGCCGGCGCACCGATCATCCACCGGTGCGTTTCGCCGGCCAGCGTTACTACCCGCGTTTGCTCAAGGCCGGGGTGCGGATCTTCGAGTATCAGCCGTGTTTCCTGCACCTGAAGATGGTGCTGGTCGACGATTGGGTCAGCTTGGGTTCCTGCAACTTCGATCATTGGAACCTGCGGTTTAACCTCGAAGCCAATCTCGAAGCGCTGGACCCCGCCCTGGCTAAGGCGGTCG
This sequence comes from Pseudomonas sp., assembly GCA_050739815.1. Classification (GTDB taxonomy): domain Bacteria; phylum Pseudomonadota; class Gammaproteobacteria; order Pseudomonadales; family Pseudomonadaceae; genus Aquipseudomonas. The sequence goes on from JBOICE010000187.1 coordinate 3,540, forward strand.
CCGCCAGCTTTGTCACGGATTTTGCCAATAGCCGTGAAATCACCCTGGAACGCTGGCGGGATCGGCCCTGGTGGCGACGCGTTCAACAGCGGGTGTGGGGTTGGTTGGATCGGTTGGTGGTGAACCTGCTCGATCGGCGCCGCTAAGAGCCTGCTCCCTCGCGGAACAGCGCTTTAAGCCAACCCAGCCTTTTGTCGGGTGCTGCACGCCAGTCAGCTGGCTATGCTCGGGCAATAATCCTCAGAGGGATGCGCGCATGCGCCGCCACCGTAACCTGTTCAGCTTGTTGCTGCTGGCCACCCTGGCCGGTTGTTCTACGCCTGGCGCGTTCTTTGCTGCCAGCGATGGCGCGGCGTTCACCAAACACGCACCGAGCGATGAGAACCTTGCCCTGGTCTACCTCTACCGTCCGCAAAGCGCCTGGGCCGATCAGGAGTTGGAGGCTCCGGGGCTGTTCCTCAACAATCAACTGATCGGTAGCCTGCCGAGTAAC
>JBOICE010000188.1:0-12115 GCA_050739815.1 Pseudomonas sp.
CCCGCATCGGGGTGGGAAATGATGGCGAAGGTGCGGCGTTTCGCGACTTCGGCGGCCTGGGTGGTCATAGGAGGGGAACGCCTCGACGGATAGTCGGTCTGTCAAAAAAGGCGGCGATTATAACGCAAGCGAGCCCTTGGCGGCGGCCGATGGGCGGTCAGGTTGCACGCGGTTTGTGCAGCATTCCATGACGCTTTGTTTTGAATCCACAACGGTCAATCGCCAAGGCGACAAAGTGAGGTAGTAGAGCGGTAATTTTTGATTGATCTCAGGCCCCCATGGTCCTAAAGTTCGCGCCCGAACGTCCATGCTGGAAACGATCCATGCGGCTCAAGTACTGACGACGAGAGGTTGCAAGCCGTTTTGGCCGGTAATCCTCGGCGACATGCCTTGGGAAGTAGGCGAACCAAAGTGGGGAAACGGATTAGACGTTCGCGGCTTTTCTACTGAAAGCCACCCCTTTACCACCTTTTGTTTGTTTTGCCCTATGGAGTCCCCAGCATGTCGATCAAGGTCGAAGACTACTACGCGCGTGAAACCTTCCAGAAAATGAAGGCCTTCTCCGATCAGCACGAAACCCCGTTCGTGGTGATCGACACTCGGATCATCAGCCAGGCCTACGACGACCTGCGCGCCGGTTTCGAGTTCGCCAAGGTCTATTACGCGGTGAAGGCCAATCCGGCGGTCGAGATCATCGACCTGCTCAAGGACAAGGGCTCGAACTTCGACATCGCCTCGATCTACGAGCTGGACAAGGTGATGAACCAGGGCGTTGGCCCCGAGCGCATCAGTTACGGCAACACCATCAAGAAATCCAAGGACATCCGCTACTTCTACGAGAAGGGCGTGCGCCTCTACGCCACCGACTCGGAAGCGGACCTGCGCAACATCGCCAAGGCCGCGCCGGGCTCGAAAGTCTATGTGCGCATCCTCACCGAAGGCTCGACCACGGCCGACTGGCCGCTGTCGCGCAAATTCGGCTGCCAGACCGACATGGCCATGGACCTGCTGATCCTCGCCCGCGAGCTGGGCCTGGTGCCCTATGGCATTTCCTTCCACGTCGGCTCGCAGCAGCGCGACATCAGCGTCTGGGACGCGGCCATCGCCAAGGTCAAGGTGATCTTCGAGCGCCTCAAGGAAGAGGACGGCATCGTCCTCAAGCTGATCAACATGGGCGGCGGCTTCCCGGCCAACTACATCACCCGTACCAACAGCCTGGAAACCTACGCCGAAGAGATCATCCGCTTCCTCAAGGAAGACTTCGGCGATGACCTGCCGGAGATCATCCTCGAGCCGGGCCGTTCGCTGATCGCCAACGCCGGTATCTTGGTCAGCGAAGTGGTGCTGGTCGCGCGCAAGTCGCGCACCGCCGTCGAGCGTTGGGTCTATGTCGATGTCGGCAAGTTCTCCGGCCTGATCGAAACCATGGATGAGTCGATCAAGTTCCCGATCTGGACCGAGAAGAAAGGCGAGGTGGAGGAAGTGGTGATCGCCGGCCCGACCTGCGACAGCGCCGACATCATGTACGAGAACTACAAGTACGGCCTGCCGCTGAACCTGTCGATCGGCGATCGCCTCTACTGGTTGTCTACCGGGGCTTACACCACCAGTTACAGCGCGGTGGAGTTCAACGGCTTTCCACCGCTCAAGGCCTTCTATTTGTAAGCATTGAGTCAAGCGACAAAACCCCGCCATGGCGGGGTTTTGTCGTTATGGGCCAGGGAAAACCGGTGGGTTTTGCGTAGTTCCATGGAGATATGTAAAGATTTTGTAAAGATTGCGATTTATTATTGATTGAGATTATTTCTCAAATAGAATCGCGCCTCATTTTGCTTGGGGAGTGATTCTTATGAACAAGAACGTGTTGTCCTCCAATGTGCCGCAGCCTCGCCTGCTGGCTTCCGCTATTGGCCTCGCCATCGCATCTTTCGCCTGTACGGGCCTGGCGGCAGAAAGCAACAAGAGCCAAGCGGTGGAGCTGGGCGCGGTCAAGGTGGAAGGCAAGCAGGAGCTTCAGGAGAAAAGCTACAAGGTCGAACAGGCCTCCTCGCCGAAATACACCGCACCGCTGCTGGACACTCCCCAGACCATCACCGTGGTGCCCGCGGCGGTGATCAAGGAGCAGAACGCCCTCAGCCTGCGCCAGGTGCTGTCGAATGTTTCCGGCATCACCTTCGCCGCTGGCGAGGGCGGTGGTGGCCTGGGTGACAGCATCAATATCCGCGGCTTCAGTGCCAACGGCAACATCATGATCGACGGCCTGCGCGACAGCGCGCAGACCAGCCGCACCGACACCTTCAATCTGGAGTCGGTGGAAGTGGTCAAGGGCCCCAGCTCGGTGTACTCGGGCGCCGGCACCACCGGTGGCTCGATCAACCTAGAGAGCAAGAGCGCGCACCTGGGCTCCTTCACCGAACTGGGTGCCGGCGTCGGCACTGACAGCTACAAGCGCCTGACCCTGGATACCAACCAGCAGTTGGATGGCATCGACGGTGCCGCCTTCCGCCTGAACCTGATGGCCCACGAGAACGACGTGGCCGGTCGCGAGCAGATCAACTACGAGCGCTGGGGCATCGCGCCGACTGTCAGCTTTGGCCTGGGCGGCCCGACCCGTCTGAGCCTGTCCTTCCTCCACCAGTCCGACGACAACCTGCCCGACTACGGCCTGCCGGCCCGGAACGGCAGGGTGCTGCCCGGCGTCGAGCGTGAGAACTACTACGGTTTTCGCAACCTGGATACGGAAGAGACCGACCTGGATGCGCTGACCGTTAAATTTGAGCACGATTTTAGCGAGCTGCTCAGCCTCTCCAACCTGGCCCGCTACTCGGAGACGGACCGTCTCACCGTGGTCACCGCAGCACAAGTGAAGACCACCACCTACGACTCCAATGGTTCGTTGCCTGGCGGTGTTTTGCCGGTGCCAGCCGGCAAGTACGTGTATGGCGCTGCTGCGGCCTTTGGCCGCGACTACACCACCAAACTGGCGATCAACCAGACCAATCTGACCTGGAACTTCGCGACTGGCTTTATCGACCACACCCTGGTCACCGGTGTCGAGGTGTCCAACGAGCGCTACGACCGCACCACCTTCAGCTACAACACCCTGGCGGCCAATCAGCTGTTCGATTTGCACGATCCTGCGGGTTACTACGCTGGCCCGACCAACAAGCAGGACACCGAGCGTGCCAAATCGGAAGTCGACACCCTGGCCTTCTACGCCTTCGACCGCCTGCAACTGAGCGAGCAGTGGGAGCTGAACCTTGGTCTGCGTCAGGAGCGTTTCGAGGGCACCGGCAAGACCGCCACCATCGCCAGCGTGCCGGGCTATAGCCACGGCGTGCAGGGCCCCTACAGCAAGCTGGACTCCTCGGACGACATGCTCAGCGGGCGCGTCGGTCTGGTCTACAAGCCGGCTACGAATGGCAGCGTCTACCTGGCCTGGGGCAATTCCTACAACCCTTCGGCGGAAGCGCTGGTGGGCAACAATACGGGCTTGAGCGCGTTCAACGAAAACCTGGACCCGGAGAAGAACGAGACCTACGAGCTGGGCACCAAGTGGGAACTGCTGGATCAGCGCTTGTCGCTCAATGCGGCGATCTTCCGAGTCGACAAGACCAACGGCCGCATCGACAACGACCCGAACACGGCGACCAGCGCACAGAACATCGTGCTGGATGGCAAGCAGCGGGTGGAGGGTTTCGAGCTGGGCTTGTCCGGCGAGATCACCGACAACTGGCAGGCTTTCGCCAGCTACACCCAGCTCAGCAGCGAAATTCTCAAGTCGGGTGCCTCCACGGCGGATCAGGCCCAGGAAGGTCAGGCGCTGGCCAACACCCCGCCGCGCTCCTTCAGCCTGTGGAACACCTATGATCTGCCCGCTGGTTGGGAGCTGGGTTACGGCGCGCAGTTTGTCGATGAGCGCAACGTCGCCAGCACCGGCACGGCCAAGGTGCCGGCTTACTGGCTGCACAGCGCGCTGGTCGGTTACGAGGTCAATGACGAGCTGAACCTGCAGCTGAACCTGTACAACCTGTTCGACAAGGAATACTACGACCGTATTCGCACTGCTGCCGGTGACGGCGCACGCTCCTCGTCGCTGGTGCCGGGTGATGGCCGCAGCGCGGTGCTCACCGCCAGCTACAGCTTCTAAGGCGTTAGTTTAGGTAACCGGGCCCCGCCAATGGCGGGGCTTCGGCGTATCAGGAGATCGTCGCGATGATGGTGCATATTCCCAAGGTGTTGACCCCCGAACAGGTCGCCGACTGCCGCCGTTTGCTGCAACAGGCGCAGTGGATCGACGGCAAGGCCACCGCCGGCTTCCAGTCGGCGATGGCCAAGGACAACCTGCAGCTGCCGGAGGACGCGCCGCAGGCGCGGCAGATGGGCGAACTGATACTGCAGGCGCTCGGCCGCAATCCGTTGTTCGTCTCCGCCGCCCTGCCGAGCAAGGTGTTTGCGCCGCTGTTCAACTGCTATCAGGGCGGCCAGTCGTTCGGCCTGCACGTGGATAACGCCGTGCGCGAGGTCCGCGGTACCGGCGAGCGCATCCGCACCGACCTGTCCGCCACGCTGTTCTTCACCAACCCGGACGAGTACGACGGCGGCGAGTTGCTGGTGGAAGACACCTATGGCGCGCACAGCGTCAAACTGCCGGCCGGCGATCTGATCCTCTATCCGTCCACCAGCCTGCACCGGGTCAACCCGGTCACCCGTGGGGCGCGCGTCTGCTCGTTCTTCTGGCTGCAGAGCATGGTTCGCGATGACGGCCAGCGCAGCCTGTTGTTCGATCTGGATTCGAGCATCCAGCAACTCAATAGTGAGTTGGGTGCCGGGCACGCCAGCAGCGTGCAGTTGACCGGCGTGTACCACAACCTGCTGCGGCGCTGGGCTGATCTCTGAGGTGGGTTCGATGGCCTTGAGCGGGTTCTTGATCCTGTAAATAAAAGGTAAAAGCGTATGGTGACGGCTCCAATGTAAGGCGTTCTCAAATAGAATTGCTTCGCAGTTATGGCGTCCGACTGGTACCCGCTGAAGGTGGATTCATCCCGTGTTGAAAAAAACTCTGTTCCAGGTGCACTGGTTCTTCGGCATCAGCGCCGGCTTGGTGCTGGCGTTGATGGGCGTGACCGGTGCGCTGTACTCCTTTGAAGGCGAGATCATGCGCGCCCTCAACCCGGACACCTTGCGGGTCCAGATGCGTGAGGCCGGCGTGCTGGCGCCGGCCGAACTGGTGCGGAAGATCGAGGCTGCCGCAGGTAAGACGGTTTCCGGCCTGTGGGTCGAAACCCGCAGCGGCGATGCCGCACGGGTGTTTTTCACCCCGGTGCCGGGCGAACGGCGCGGGCCGATGCGCTATTTCGACCCTTACAGCGGCGAGTTGCTGGACGAGCCGACGGGGCAGCAGTTTTTTGCCCTGATGCTGCAACTGCACCGCTTCCTCGCCATGGGCGAATTCGGCAAGCAGATCACCGCCGCCTGCACCCTGATCCTCATCTTCTTCTGCCTGTCCGGCCTTTATCTGCGCTGGCCGCGCCAGGCGTTGAACTGGCGCGCCTGGCTGACCCTGGATTGGGCGCGCAAGGGGCGCAGTTTCAACTGGGATCTGCACTCGGTGGCCGGGACCTGGTGTCTGGCGTTTTACTTAGTGGCGTCGCTCACCGGGCTGTTTTGGTCTTACGACTGGTATCGCGATGGGCTGACTCGACTGCTGAGCGATGCGCCGGCCGGCGAGCAGCGCGGCAAGCCTGGCCGCGAAGGTGGGCGTAAGGCGCAGACAGCCACGGGACCCGCCGCGACGGTCGATTATGTCGCGGTGTGGAGCAGCATCCAGAGCGCCGCCGGCCAGCGGATGAGTACCTACAACCTGCGCTTACCGCCGGTGGCCGGGCAGCCGGCGACAGTGTTCTACCTCTTGGATAATTCGCCGCACGAGCGGGCGCTCAATCAGATCCAGCTGGACCCGGCCAGCGGCAAGATCGTTCGGCACCAACGTTATGCCGAGCAAAGCTTCGGCGGGCAGTTGCTCGCCAGCGTTTACGCGCTGCACGTCGGCAGCTACTTCGGTCTGCTCGGGCGCATTCTGATTATGCTCGCCAGCCTGACGATGCCGCTGTTTTTGATCACCGGCTGGCTGCTCTACCTCGACCGGCGCCGTAAGCAGCGCCGGGTGCGCGTTGCCCGTGGAGGTTTGGCCGTCAGCGCCGGCAACGCCGAGGCCTGGCTGATCGGCTTCGCCAGCCAGAGCGGGTTCGCCGAACAGTTGGCTTGGCAGACGGCCGGGCAACTGCAGGCCGCCGGCCATCCCGTGCGTGTGCAACCTATGGCCTTGCTGGATGAGCAGAGCCTGCGGCAGACCCCGAACGCGTTATTCGTGGTCAGCACCTTTGGCGATGGCGAGGCACCGGACAGCGCGCGCGGTTTCGAGCGCAAGCTGCTCGGCCAAGCCGTGACCTTGGACCACCTGAGGTACGCCGTACTGGCGCTGGGCGACCGGCAGTACGCGCAGTTTTGCGGCTTTGCCCGGCGCTTGCACACCTGGCTCGACCAGCAGGGCGCTCAGAGTCTGTTCGCGCCGGTGGAAGTGGATAACGGCGACGGCAGCGCACTGCGGGATTGGCAACAGCAGCTCGGCCGCTTGAGCGGCAGCCAAACGCTGACGACTTGGCAGGCAGCCGACTTCGCCAGTTGGACCTTGAGTGGGCGTGAGTTGCTGAACGCCGGCAGCGCTGGCGCCCCGACTTTCCTGGTACGCCTTGCTGCCCCCAACAGTGCGGTGGCCAATTGGCTCGCGGGTGACCTGGTGGAAGTGCTGCCGCGTAACAGCGCCGCGGCGGTCGAGGCCTTTCTCGCCGGCCTGAGCGTGGCGGCGCAGACGTCGGTGCAAGTGGCTGGCCTGAGCGAAACCCTGGCCCAGGCGCTGGCGAGCCGGCAATTGCCGCCGAGTCGCGAGCATCTGGTTGGCCTGCATGCGCAAGCCTTGGTCGATGCGTTGATCCCGCTGGCGGCGCGTGAATACTCGATCGCTTCGTTACCCGGTGATGGCGCACTGGAGCTGATCGTGCGCCAGGAACTCCACGTGGATGGCAGTTTGGGGCTGGGATCGGGTTGGTTGACCGAGTACGCGCCGGTCGGTGCTGCGATCAGCCTGCGCCTGCGCCGCAATAGCGGCTTCCATCTGCCGCAAGAGCCGCGCCCACTGATCCTGCTCGGTAATGGCACCGGGCTGGCGGGCCTGCGTAGCCTGCTCAAGGCGCGCATTGCCGAGGGCAGCAAGCGCAACTGGCTGTTGTTCGGTGAGCGCAACGCGGCCCACGACTTCTTCTGCCGCGCTGAGCTGCAAGGCTGGTTGGCCGACGGCTCACTGGCGCGCTTGGACTTGGCTTTCTCCCGCGATCAGGCAGAAAAAATCTACGTACAGGATCGCCTGCGCGAGGCTGCGGATGAACTGCGCAGTTGGTTGGCCGAGGGAGCGGCGCTTTATGTGTGCGGCAGCTTGCAGGGAATGGCCGAGGGCGTTGACCGGGCGCTGAACGAGTTGCTAGGTACGGCGGCCGTGCAGCAACTGAGGGAAGAGGGCCGCTACCGCCGCGATGTATATTGAGCGTCAGGCTTCGCCTTCGGCTCTACCCAGCCTACGCTTGTAGCATGCGGCTTAAAGCCTGAAGCTTGGGACCATGAACAAACGAATCCTACTGAACTGCGACATGGGTGAAAGCTTCGGCGTCTGGAGCATGGGCGACGATGCGCATGCCATGCCGCTGGTGGATCAGGCCAACCTGGCCTGTGGCTTCCATGCCGCCGACCCGCTGACCATGCAACGCACCGTGGCCCTGGCGGTGCAGCATGGCGTGGCGATCGGTGCCCATCCGGCCTATCCCGATCTGCTGGGCTTCGGTCGTCGTCACCTGGCCTGCTCGGCGGAGGAGGTCACGGCCTTGGTGCTCTATCAGCTGGGTGCGCTGGAGGCTTTCTGCCATGCCGCGGGTAGCCAACTGGCCTATGTCAAACCGCATGGCGCGCTGTACAACGATTTAGTCCGTAACGACGAGCTACTGACCGCTGTGCTGCAAGCCTGCGCCGCTTTTCGCCCGGGCCTGCCGCTGATGGTGCTGGCCCTGGCCGACAACCGTCGCGAACAGCGCCTGGCGGCGGCTATCGGCGTGCCGCTGTTGTTCGAGGCCTTTGCCGATCGCGCCTACCTGGCCGATGGCCAACTGGCGCCACGGCGTCTGGCCGGTGCGGTGCATCAGGATCCCGAGCGGATATTGCAGCAGGCCTTGGCGATTGCCCGCGCCGAGCCGTTCCCCGATCTGGATGGCGCGCCGCTGCAACTGCGTGCCGACAGCCTCTGCGTGCACGGCGACAATGCCGAGTCGCTGGCCGTGCTGCGGCGACTGCGCGCGCTGTTGGATGCGGCATGAGCCGGCGATGATGCGAATCGAACCGGCCGGTGCGCAAGCGCTGCTGCTGGTGCTGGCCGAGGCCCCGGATGCGACGTTGCCGCTGCGCATCGCACAGTTGGCCGAGCGTATCCGTCGGCAGCTCGGCCCACTGCTGGTTGACGTGGTTCCGGGCTGGACCAGCCTGTTGCTGCATTACGACCTCATGCGCACCGATCACCTGCACTTGGCTGCGCAATTAGCTCCCTTGCTGGAAGCCTGGCAGGCCGAGCCGCCGCCAAGCGAGCTTGGGCGCTTACAGCAGATCCCGATCTGGTACGCCGCCGAAGACCTCGAGACCGTGGCCACCGCCTGCGGTTTGAGCGTGCCCCAGGTGATCGAGTTGCACAGCGCGGGCGAATACCGGGTCGGCGCCATAGGTTTTGCGCCGGGCTTCGCTTACCTCGGCGAGTTGGACGCGCGTCTGGCGCTACCGCGTCGCGCCACGCCACGCACGCGAGTGCCGGCCGGCAGCTTGGCGATTGCCGAGCGGCAAACGGCGATCTACCCACAAGCCTCGCCGGGCGGCTGGCACCTGATTGGTCGTTGCCCGTGGCGCTTGTTCGACGCCCAGGCGCGGCCGGTGTGCCCGCTGGCGCTGGGTGACCGGGTGCGCTTTGTGCCGATCGATCGGCACACCTACCTCGCCGAAGGTGGTGAGTTATGACGGGCCTCAAGGTCATCAAGCCTGGCCCATTGAGCCTGTTGCAGGATGCCGGGCGCTTCGGCTGGCAGCACCTCGGCGTCTCCCCCGCGGGTGTACTGGATCAGCAGGCCGCGGCGTGGGCCAATCGACTCTTGGGCAATGCTTGGGGTACGCCACTGTTGGAGATCGCGCTCGGCGGGCTGGAGCTGGAAAGCCAGGTGAGTACTTGGGTCGCCGTCTGCGGTGCCGATATGCCGATTCAGGTGGATGGGCAGGTGCGGGCAGGTTGGTCGCGCTTTCCGCTGCGGGCCGGCCAGCGCTTGCGCCTGGGCTTTGCCCGCAGCGGTCAGCGCGGCTATCTGGCGGTGGTCGGCGGCTTTATTGCGCCGCCGGTGCTGGGCAGTGTTGCCTGCCAGGTGCGCGAGGGGTTGGGCGGTGTGCACGCGGATGGGCGCGCGCTGCTGGCCGGTGACTGCCTGAGCTGCGCGCCGGCGCGGTTGCCTGGCGGGGCCAGCGTGCCCTGGCCCTATGTTCCGGACTATCGGCAGATACCCTTGCTGCGGGTGATCACCGGCGGCGATGCAGCCAGTTTCGGCGAAGACCAGTTACAAGACTTCTTCGCCCAACACTGGCAGCTCAGTCCGCAGTCCGACCGCATGGGTGCACGCTTGCAGGGGGAGGCGTTGAGCGTGCCGGCGCGGCAATGGTCGTTAGGGGTGGCGACCGGCGCCATTCAGGTGCCGCCGGACGGTCAGCCGATTGTGCTGCTGGCAGACCGACAGACCATGGGCGGTTACCCGCTGCTCGGTTGGCTGCACCCATTGGATCTAGGGCGTTTGGCGCAATGCACGGCGCAGCAGAGCATGCGTTTCACGGTGATCAGCCTGAGCGATGCGCAGACCGAGTCGCGGGTGTTTTACCGCTTCTTCGGCCGCTAGCAGGGCACGCTCAAAGCGTGGCGCCGACAACGGCTGCGCGCCTTTGGCGCGTTGCCCTGCGGGGCACAGTACCCTATGGCTGGTGGCAGGCGGCGCATGCCTGCGGTGGCGCGCGCCATTCAGCCCGGCAGATGATTCAAGGGTAGCGGCCCCGGCGCTTTCACTGTCTGGATCGCGAAATTGCTGCGGATATCGCTCACGCCGGGCAGCTTCTGCAGGGTGCCGGTGAGGAAGTGCTCGTAGGCGCGCAGGTCCGGCACCACCACTTGCAGCAGGAAGTCCGACTCGCCCGACACCAGATGGACCGAGATCACCTCGGGCAGGCTGGTCACCGCGTGGCGAAAGGCTTCGGCGGCTTCCTGGTGATGACGCTCGACCTTGATACCGACGAATACGGTAAGTCCCAGACCCACTTCGTCCCGATCCAGGCTGGCCTGGTAGCCACGGATCACCCCTGCCTCTTCGAGTAGACGCACCCGGCGCAGACAGGGCGAGGCGGAAAGGCCGATCTCGTCGGCCAGTTGCACGTTGCTCAGTCGGCCATCGCGTTGCAGGGCGGCGAGAATCTTATGGTCGAAGGCATCTAATTTTATTTTTGGCATAAATGGAGTAATTCGCTGATATCGATTGGCAGGTTATGCCAAATATGATCGCTGGTTAAGCTGAATACGCAAGCACCTGCCCTGTGCTCCGGGCATAGAATTTTTCCTCGAAGTCCTTTTCTCTGGAGCGAAAAATGGCCGATATCGGGTTGTTCCTGGTGGCCTTGGTGGTGGTCTATCTGCTTCCCGGCCCGGACATGATCCTGCTGCTACAGACCGGAGCCCGGCAGGGCAAAGCCCAGGCCCTGGCCACCGCGCTGGGGCTGGCCATGGCCCGCACCTGCCATGTGGCGCTGGCGGCGCTGGGGCTGGCGGTGCTGTTCAAGACCGCGCCCTGGACCTTCGATCTGGTGCGCCTGGCGGGCGCAACCTATCTGCTCTGGATGGGCGTGCGCATGTTGTTGTCGAGCGGTTCGCCACCGGCCATCGGTGGCGACGGGCAGACGCGCAGGTTCTCGCCGGCCTATCGACAAGCCATCCAACGTGGGTTGCTGACCAATCTGTTGAACCCCAAGGCCTTGCTGTTCTGTTCGGTACTGCTACCGCAGTTCGTCAGCCCGCAAGCGGGGCCGCTGGCGATGCAGTTCGCTCTGCTAGGGGTGGTTTTGGTGGGGGTGGGGTTGTTGTTCGACAGTTGCTACGCCTTCGCTGGTGCCGGGCTTGGCCATTGGCTGGGCCAGCGTCCGAGCGTGCAGCGTGTGCAGCAATGGGCATTCGCCAGCCTGCTGATCGGCTTCGGCTTGCGCCTGGCGGTGCTGCGGCAGTCCTGAGCGGATGCACGCGAGCCGGGGAAGCCTTGGAGTAGGTTGGTGCTGAGCCCAGCACCAACCTACCTTTTGCTCAAGCGTTGATCCGCTCGGCGTGGTGGCACGCCACCTGTCGTGCTTCCAGCAGGCGTAGCGGCGGTTCCTCGGTCCGGCAACGCTCGGTGGCATAGGGGCAGCGCTTGTGGAACGCGCAGCCGGAAGGCGGATCGAGCGGGTTGGGCAGTTCGCCGACAATCTTGATTTTCGGCTTCAGCGGGTCCGGGTGGATGGTCGGCGTGGCCGAGAGCAGCGCCTGGGTATAAGGGTGCAGCGGGCGGCTGTAGATCAGCTCCTTCGGCCCCATCTCAACCGGGCGACCGAGGTACATCACCAGCACCTGATCGGCGACATGGCGCACCACCGCGAGGTTGTGCGAGATGAACACGTAGGCGGTGTTGAACTCGGCTTGCAGATCCATGAACAGGTTGAGCACCTGGGCCTGGATCGACACGTCGAGTGCCGAGGTCGGTTCGTCGGCCACCAGCACTTTCGGGTTGAGCATCATTGCTCGCGCCAGGGCGATCCGCTGGCGCTGACCACCGGAGAACATGTGTGGGTAGCGCTGGTAGTGCTCGGGGCGCAGGCCGACCTGCTGCATCATCGCCTGAACCTTCTCGCGTCGCTCGCTGCGTGATAGCGCGGTGTTGATCAGCAGCGGCTCGGCCAACTGATCGCCAATCTTCTG
>JBOICE010000189.1:0-5635 GCA_050739815.1 Pseudomonas sp.
AATAATAAGGAAGCCGAGATGCCCCAGTACCTTCTTGCCATCGATCAAGGCACCACTAGCAGTCGGGCGATTGTCTTCAGTGCTCAGGGCTTGCCGGTGGCGCGGTCTCAGCAGGAGTTCAAACAGTACTTTCCCAAGGATGGCTGGGTCGAACATGACGGCGAAGATCTCTGGTTGACTACCCTCAAGGTCTGCCGCGAGGCGTTACAGCAGAGTGGGCTGAACGCCGCTGAAATTGCCGCCATTGGCATCACCAACCAGCGGGAAACGACCCTGGTCTGGGATGCTCTCAGCGGTACGCCGATCCACCCGGCCATCGTGTGGCAGGATCGACGTACCGCCGACTACTGTGCCGAGCTCAAGGCGGCTGGCCATGAGGCCGCAGTGGCGGCCAAGACCGGACTGTTGATCGACCCTTATTTCTCCGCCACCAAATTACGTTGGATTCTCGAGCACGTGCCGGGCGCCCGCGAGCGCGCCGAGCAGGGTGAGTTGCGTTTTGGCACCGTCGACAGCTTCCTGCTGTGGCGCCTGACCGGCGGCAAGTCGCATAAAACCGACGCAACCAACGCCTCGCGCACCTTGTTGTTCAATATCCACTCCCAGCAGTGGGACGACGAACTGCTCAAGTTATTCGATATCCCGACCAGCCTGCTGCCGGAGGTGCTGGATTGTTCGGCGGACTTTGGCCGCACCGACGCCAGCCTGCTCGGCGCCAGCATCCCGGTGATGGGCATGGCCGGCGACCAACAGGCCGCGTTGATCGGTCAGGCCTGTTTCCAGCCCGGCATGGTGAAAAGTACCTATGGCACTGGCTGCTTCATGATCCAGAACACCGGCGACCAGCCCGTCACTTCGCAGAACCGCCTGCTCACCACCGTCGGTTATCGCCTGGGCGGCAAGGTCACTTACGCGGTAGAGGGCAGCATCTTCGTCGCTGGCGCGGCGGTGCAGTGGCTACGCGATGGGATCAAGTTGATCAGCCATGCGCGCGATACCGAAGCGATGGCCGAGCAGACCGGCGATGCCTGTGGCGTCTACCTGGTGCCGGCCTTCACCGGGCTTGGCGCGCCGTACTGGGACCCAAAAGCGCGCGGGGCGATTTTCGGGTTGACCCGTGATACCGGGATCAAGGAGATCGTCACCGCTGGCTTGCAGTCCGTCTGCTACCAAACCCGCGACCTGCTCGAAGCCATGCGGCAGGACGGTGCCGCCGCGCCTAGCGCCTTGCGGGTCGACGGTGGAATGGTGGAGAACAACTGGGTCATGCAGTTTCTCGCCGACATCCTGGGTGTACCGGTGGAACGCCCGGAAGTGACCGAGACCACCGCCCTGGGTGTGGCGTACCTGGCTGGCTTGCAGGCCGGCCTGTATCCCGACCTGGAGGCGATCTCCAGACACTGGCATCGGCAACAGCGCTTTACTCCGCGTATGGCAGAGGATCACCGCAGCAAGCTCTACGCTGGCTGGCTGGATGCCGTGCAACGAGTGCGCAGCGAAGGTTGATCGGGGGGCGTCGACACAGATCGGCGTTTCACGGCCGCGGGTTCAACACCAGCTGTAGTGCCAAATCAATTGCCGACTGTATCAGGCGCTATTTCGCCAGGGGCGGCATGCTGCGCAGCAGTTCCAGCCTAGGAGTCAGGCCATGCACCTCGAGTTTCATCAGATTGATGCGTTCACCCAGCGCCCGTTCGGCGGCAACCCGGCGATTGTCTATCGTCTCGACGCCTGGTTGGCGGATGAGTTGATGCAGCAGATCGCCGCCGAGCACAACTTGGCGGAAACCGCTTTCGTGGTGAGGGAGGGGGCAGTTTGGCATATCCGTTGGTTCACTCCGACGGTGGAGATGCCGCTCTGCGGCCACGCCACGCTGGCCAGCGCCCATGCCTTGTTTGAGTTGTACGGCGAGCCGGGTCAGCGGATCGATTTCATCTGCAGATCCGGGGCGCTGAGCGTCGGTCGTGAAGGCGAGCGCCTGGTGCTCGATTTTCCGGCTCTGGTGCCGCAGGTCGTGGGTGTAACCCGGGAGCTTGAACAGGCGCTGGGTGTCTCGGTCGTCGATGCCTTGGGTGCCGACAAATTGCTGGTGCTGCTGGATTCCGAGCAGGTGGTGCGCACTTGTCAGCCGGATTTCGCCGCGCTGGCCAAGCTGCCCTGGCAAGGTGTGATCATCACCGCTGCGGGTGAGCAGCATGATTTCGTCTCGCGTTTCTTCGCCCCGGCAATCGGCATCAATGAAGATCCGGTGACCGGCTCGGCGCATTGCAGCCTGATTCCCTACTGGGCGCAGCGTCTCGACAAGCAGGTGCTGTCGGCTTACCAATGTTCCGCCCGCGGTGGTGAGTTGCAGTGTCGGCTGGAGGGCGATCGGGTGAAGATTGCCGGGCATTCGGTGTTGGTGGCCAGTGGGCGTCTTTTGTTGGGTTGAGGGTTGCTTGGCGGGGGGGGAGGTCTGGGTATACTGCCGCACCGTTCCTTAAGGAGAAGGGAAGTCGATGCAGTCTCGCCACCAACAGTTGCGTGTGCGCCGTACTCTGCTGGCTAGCAGCGCTTCGCTAGCGTATTTGCTGCTGTGCTGGTTGGCTTTCGCGGCCGGTTTTATGCAACTGCTGCTGCCGGGCATGTTGCTGCTGACCTTCGCGATACTGGCTGGTGGCGTCGGCTTCCTGCTGATCACCTGGTTAAATCTCAATCTGCGTTTTCGTGACCCCAGCCTGACCTTGGCGCAAATGTGCTGGGCGATCGGCATGGTGTTCGTCAGCGCCTACTTCGCCGATAGCCTGCGTTCATTGTTTTTGATGATGGTGCTGGTGGCGCTGATGTTTGGCGCTTTTCGCCTGAGTTTGAGTGGTTTCGTCCGGGTCGGGTTGTTCACTGCAGCCTGCTACGCCGCGCTGATTGTTGCCTTGCTGCAGCAGGGCGCGGCTATTGATCTGCGCATCGAGTTGATCCGTGCACTGGCGTTCTTCGTGCTGATGGGCGGGGTGTCGATGCTCGGCCTGGAGATGAGTCGGCTACGCGACACCCTGCAGGAGCGCAACCGCGATTTGGAGCTGGCGTTAGAGCGCATCCAGCAACTGGCGATTACCGATGAGCTGACCGGGCTGTACAACCGGCGTTTCGCCAAGGACGTCCTCAGCCAGCAAAAGGCTTTAGCAGACCGCGGTACCTATGACTTTGTCTTGTGTCTGGTCGATCTGGATTTGTTCAAAGGTGTGAACGACCGCTATGGGCACGCCGGCGGCGATAGCGTGTTGTGCCAGCTGTCGCGGTTGTTCGAGCAGGTAGTGCGCGATGTGGATTTTGTCGCGCGCTTAGGTGGTGAGGAATTCCTCCTGGTGCTCTCATGCACCGATGTGGCAGGCGCCCAGCAAGTGCTGGAGCGCTTGCGGAAAACCCTGCGCGGCACCACTTGGCAGAATTGCCCGGAGTTGCGTCTGACCCTGTCGGTCGGTGTGAGTCGCTATTGCTCCGCTGAACCCTGGGAAGACACCCTGCAGCGGGCCGATAGTGCGCTGTACCAGGCTAAGAACAACGGTCGCGATCAGGTGGTGGTGCTGTAACGGCGCACGCCTGAATCTGGCTGCGCGAAGTGTGCGGCCACACTGCCGGCGGCCGGAAATACCACCAGGTGATCGGCCGCGACGCGTATACCGACGTGCTCGCCTGGCTGGTGGTCGGCATGGCTGGGGAAAATCGATTCCAACTGGCTGCCGGTGGGGAGCTGCAGGCGGTATAGAGTGGCGGCGCCGAGGAAGGTTTTGCCGACGATCAAGGCTTTTTGCTCGCTATCCGGGGCGTGGACGATATCGTCCGGTCGCAGCAATACATCTACCGCGCTACCGGGCGGCCAAGTGTAGGCACGGTTGCCGCGGATTACCCCCAACTCAGTCTGCACCGAGTCGTGACTGAGCAACTGACCTCGAATGAAGTAACCCTGGCCAATAAAGCTCGCGACAAAGGGTGTCAGCGGTTCGTGGTAGAGATTGTAGGGCGTGTCCCATTGCTCCAGCCGGCCGTCCTTGAACACGCCGACGTGATCGCTGACTGCGAAGGCTTCTTCCTGGTCATGGGTGACCAGAATCGCGCTGGTGCCACGCGCCTTGAGAATGTCGCGCACTTCATGGCTGAGGCGCCGACGCAGCTCGCCGTCCAGGTTGGAGAAGGGTTCATCGAGCAGCAGCAATTGCGGCTCCGGGGCCAGCGCGCGGGCAAGCGCCACTCGCTGTTGCTGGCCGCCAGAGAGCTCATGGGGGTAGCGCTTGCTCAGCGTGGACAGCTTGACCAGTTCCAGCAGCTCGGCGGTCACCCGCTCGCACTCGGGGTGTTTGCGAATGCCGAAGGCGACGTTCTCGGACACGTTCAGGTGCGGGAACAGCGCATAGTCCTGGAACACCATGCCGATGCGGCGCTTCTCCGGCGCCAGGGTGAAACCCGCACGTGAGATGACGTCATCGGCCAGCTGGATTTCACCTTCCAGCACCGGCTCGAAGCCGGCGATGGCGCGCAGTGTGGTGGTCTTGCCGCAGCCGGAAGGCCCGAGCAGGCAGCCGATATCGCCGGCGTTCAGATGCAGGTTGAGGCTCTGCACGACCCTTTGCTCGCGGTAGCCGCAAGCCAGATTGCGCAGGCTAAGAAGCAGGGGATGGCTCATGCGTGGTGATAGGCCGGTTCAACCAGGAACTCCAGCAGCGCCTTCTGCGCGTGCAGGCGGTTCTCCGCTTGATCCCAAGCCACCGAGCGCGGGTCATCGAGCAGATCTTCGCTGATCTCTTCTCCGCGGTGGGCTGGCAGGCAGTGTAGGAACAGCACGTCTGCGGCAGCCAGATCAAGCAGGGCGCGGTTCACCTGATAGGGTTTGAACAGTGCCAGGCGTTTAGCGGTTTCCTCTTCCTGGCCCATGGAAGTCCACACATCGGTGCTCACCAGATGGGCGCCGGCCACGGCTGCACGCGGATCACGGACGACGGTCACGCGGTCACCGGCTTGGGCGAGGAATCTGGCATTCGGCTCGTAACCCTCGGGGCAGGCAACGCGTAGCTGGAAGTCGAACTGCTGTGCGGCTTCGATATAGCTATTGCACATATTGTTGCCGTCGCCGATCCAGGCCACGGTTTTGCCTTGGATCGAGCCACGTTGTTCGTAAAAGGTCTGCATGTCGGCTAGCAGTTGGCAGGGATGCAGGTCATCCGAGAGGCCGTTGATCACAGGAACCCGTGAATGTGCGGCGAACTCGGTAAGGGTGCTGTGGGCAAAGGTACGAATCATTACCGCATCGAGCATGCGTGACATGACGATAGCGCAGTCGCTGATCGGCTCGCCGCGGCCTAGCTGAGTGTCTCGTGGGGAGAGGAAGATCGCTTGGCCGCCGAGTTGGATCATGCCCGCTTCAAATGACAGCCGGGTGCGGGTCGAGGCTTTCTCGAAGATCATCCCGAGCACGCGATTCTTCAACGGCTCGAAGAGCACGCCGCGATTGCGCAGGTTTTTCAGCTCGATGCCGCGACGAATCAGGCCTGACAGTTCCTGGGGCGTGCAGTCCATTAGCGAGAGAAAGTGCCTTGCGCTCATCATTAACTACCTTTTGTACAACAGTTGCGCCGGTCGATAAGCCAGGTTTTCCAAGAAAAAA
>JBOICE010000190.1:0-8385 GCA_050739815.1 Pseudomonas sp.
GGCCATGCCCGCGATGCTTTTGTTTGAGAGCTTTCGCGGGCATGGCCCGCTCCTACAAAGAGCAGCAACCAAGCCCGACCAGCAGCCTTTCCAGGGCCCAAGCGCCAAGAGTAGAATCCGGGCATCCCTCGCCAATCATCCCCGGCGGGCATGTGAGCCCAGGCCCAGCATGCGGTGATCCCGCTACGCCTTCCGGCCTTGATCCGAACACACAGCGACTAGTGTTTGCTTCCGATCCAAGCGACGCTCACCATAAGCACATAACCGCTACCTGATTAGCCGCAGGAATCAACATGCCTGACTATCGCTCGAAAACCTCGACCCACGGCCGCAACATGGCCGGTGCCCGCGCCCTGTGGCGTGCCACCGGGATGAAGGACGAGGACTTCAAGAAGCCAATCATCGCCATCGCCAACTCCTTCACCCAGTTCGTGCCGGGCCATGTGCACCTCAAGGACCTCGGCCAACTGGTCGCCCGCGAGATCGAGCGGGCCGGCGGCGTCGCCAAAGAATTCAACACCATCGCCGTGGACGACGGTATCGCCATGGGCCACGACGGCATGCTCTATTCGCTGCCGAGCCGCGAGATCATCGCCGACTCCGTCGAATACATGGTCAACGCCCACTGCGCCGATGCCATCGTCTGCATCTCCAACTGCGACAAGATCACCCCCGGCATGCTGATGGCCGCCCTGCGCCTGAACATCCCGGTGATCTTCGTTTCCGGCGGCCCGATGGAAGCCGGCAAGACCAAACTGGCCAGCCATGGGCTGGATCTGGTCGACGCCATGGTCATCGCCGCCGACGACAGCGCCTCCGACGAGAAAGTCGCCGAGTACGAGCGCAGCGCCTGCCCGACCTGCGGTTCCTGTTCCGGCATGTTCACCGCAAACTCGATGAACTGCCTGACCGAAGCCCTCGGCCTGGCCCTGCCGGGCAATGGCTCGACCCTGGCCACCCACAGCGACCGCGAGCAGCTGTTCCTGCAAGCCGGCCGCACCATCGTCGAACTGTGCAAACGCTACTACCAGGACGGCGACGACTCGGCCCTGCCGCGCAATATCGCCAGCTTCAAGGCGTTCGAAAACGCCATGTGCCTGGATATCGCCATGGGCGGCTCGACCAACACCATCCTGCACCTGCTCGCCGCCGCCCAGGAGGCCGAAATCGACTTCGACCTGCGCGACATCGATCGCCTGTCGCGCCAAGTGCCGCAGCTGTGCAAGGTGGCGCCGAACATTCAGAAGTACCACATGGAAGACGTGCACCGCGCCGGCGGCGTCATGAGCATCCTCGGCGAGCTGGCCCGTGGCGGCCTGCTGCACTCCGAGCTGCCGACCGTGCACAGCAAGACCATGGCCGACGCCATTGCCAAATGGGACATCACCCAGACCGACGATGCAGCCGTGCACCGTTTCTTCAAGGCCGGCCCGGCGGGCATCCCGACCCAGACCGCATTCAGCCAGTCGACCCGTTGGGAAACCCTCGACGACGACCGCGCCGAAGGCTGCATCCGCAGCGTCGAGCATGCCTACTCGCAAGAAGGCGGTCTGGCCGTGCTCTATGGCAACATCGCCCGCGACGGCTGCGTGGTGAAAACCGCCGGCGTCGATGAATCGATCCACGTCTTCGAAGGCAGCGCCAAGATCTTCGAGAGCCAGGACAGCGCCGTGCGCGGCATCCTCGCCGACGAGGTAAAAGCCGGCGACATAGTGATCATCCGTTACGAAGGCCCGAAAGGCGGCCCGGGCATGCAGGAAATGCTCTACCCGACTTCGTACCTGAAATCCAAGGGTCTGGGTAAAGCCTGCGCACTGCTCACCGACGGGCGTTTCTCCGGCGGCACCTCGGGCCTGTCCATCGGTCACGCCTCGCCGGAAGCGGCAGCCGGCGGCGCCATCGGCCTGGTACGCGAAGGCGACAAGATCCTGATCGACATCCACAACCGCTCGATCAACCTGCTGGTCAGCGACGAGGAGCTGGCCCACCGCCGTCACGAACAGGACAAGAAAGGCTGGAAACCGGTGGAAAAACGCCCACGCAAGGTGACCACCGCGCTGAAGGCCTACGCCCTGCTCGCCACCAGCGCCGACAAGGGTGCGGTACGCGACAAGGCGATGCTCGACAACCTGGTCCATTAATCGCTCAGAAAGCCCAGAAACCCGGCGCCATGCCGGGTTTTTGCTTTCTAGCCATCTAGCCTCTAGGGATAAGGGCATGCAAAGCACGGAGCCCCGGATGAAAATCGGCCTGATCTCCGACACCCACGGCCTGCTGCGCCCCGAGGCACTGGCGGCACTCGCAGGTTGCGCGCATATCCTGCATGCCGGCGATATCGGCACAGCGGAAATTCTCGATGCCCTGCGCGGGCTGGCGCCACTGAGCGTGGTGCGCGGCAATAACGATCGAGCCGAATGGGCCCTCGGCTTGCCGGAGCAGCTCAGGCTGAATCTGGCGGGCGTCTCGCTCTACCTGCTGCACGACCTGGCCGAGCTGAGGTTCGATCCCGCCGCCGAAGGTATTCGAGTGGTCATCAGCGGCCACTCCCACAAACCCAAACTGGAAGAACGTAACGGCGTGCTCTACCTCAACCCCGGCAGTGCTGGGCCTCGACGCTTCAAGCTGCCCATCTCCGTCGGCATGTTGCATGTCGACGACAGCGGTGTACGCGGCGAACTGATAGACCTCACCCCGTCACCCTGCTTCCCTCAGCGCCGCTCCCACACCTCGAAGGCATAGCCCGGTGTTTCTGCCGCGGCCTCATGTTCGATGCTGGAGGCCATACGCCAGTCGCTATCGGCAAACTCCGGGAACCAGGCGTCGCCCTCTGGGCTCAGCGCAACACGGGTCAGGTACAGCCGGTCGGCCCGCTGCAACCCTTGCGCATAAAGCTGCGCGCCGCCGATCAGCATCAGCTCTTCGGCATCCTCCGCGCGCGCCCAGTCTTGGGCCCGAACCAGCGCCGCGTCCAGCGATGGGAAGACTTCGGCACCTACCAGACGCAAGTCCGGCTGCCGGCTGACCACCAGATTAAGCCGGCCCGGCAACGGTCGACCGAGGGAATCCCAGGTTTTGCGGCCCATGATGATCGGCTTGCCTAGGGTCAGGGCCTTGAAGTGTTTGAGATCCGCCGGCAAATGCCAGGGCAGTTGATTGTCGCGGCCGATCACGCGGTTGTCAGCGAGGGCAGCGATGAGGCACAGGGGGAGTGTTTTTTTCATGGCCGCGAGGATAACGGCTCCAGGGGCCGGAAAGAAAGCAAACGGATGATGGGCTGAGCTAGAGCGGTTATTCTCGGGGGTATGGATCCCAATCGCCCTCATATGGAAGAAGTTAATGGCTAAGCTCCTACCCGCTCTGAACAGTTGTCTGTCGCGGATGACATCTGGCGAAAAACGCTTGGCGCGCTGCCTGGAAAGCAAGCTAGAGGACGACTATCTGTGCTGGTATGACGTGCCGCTAGGGCCGCGTCGACTACATCCGGACTTTGTCATCCTGCACCCGCGTCGAGGGCTGCTGATTCTTGAGGTGAAGGACTGGAAGCTAGAAAACATCCGAGCGATGGATCACGACCGCACCACCCTACTGACGGCTCAGGGGCAGGTACGCCAAGCCAACCCACTGGAGCAGGCGCGCCAATACTGCCATGTCCTGGTTGGTCTCCTACAACGCGACCCCGCACTACTGCAAGAGGCCGGTGCCTATGAGGGTAAGTTGCGCTTTGCCTGGGGTTACGGCGTGGTACTGAGCAATATCACGCGCCAGCAGTTCGAGAGCACCGACTTGCCCGAAGTGCTCGCGTCGCAACGGGTGATTTGCAAAGACGAAATGCTGGAAAGCGTTGACGCTGAAACCTTCCAGACTCAATTATGGAACCTGTTCAGCGTGCGCTTTGATAGCGTACTGAGCCAGCCTCAAGTCGAGCGCGTGCGCTGGCATCTGTTTCCCGAGCTGCGCCTGGAGCCCACGCAAACGTCGTTGTTCGCTCAAAGCGACTCACCCGCCGACCTACTTGCCGCCATTCCAGACCTGATTCGGGTTATGGATCTGCAACAAGAGCAGCTCGCTCGCAGCCTGGGCGATGGCCACAGGATCATCCACGGCGTGGCCGGGTCGGGCAAGACCATGATCCTCGGCTACCGCTGCCTGAAACTCGCCCAGGCACTCAATAAACCCATCCTGGCCCTGTGCTACAACAAAACCCTGGCCGCCAAGCTGGCGAACATGATGGCCCTGCATGGCTTGAGCGATAAAGTCAGCGTGCAGCACTTCCATGGCTGGTGCGGCGAGCAGTTGAGCCTCTATCAGGCGACCAAGCCCGAACCGGGTCCGAACTACTGGCGCGGCCTTGCTGACTGTGTTCTGGCCGGACTGGACAGTGGCCAGATTCCCGCAGGGCAGTACGGCGCCATTCTGATCGACGAAGGACATGACTTCGAACCCGACTGGTTACGCCTGGTCGTACGCATGGTTGATCCCTCAACTGATTCCCTGCTGGTGCTGTATGACGACGCCCAGGCCATCTATGGCAACCGCCGCCAGTTCAGTTTCTCCAGTGTCGGCATTCAGGCGCGGGGCCGCACGACGATACTGCGCCTGAACTACCGCAACACTGCGCAGATACTTCAGGTCGCCATGGATTTCGCCCGTGAGTGGCTGTCACCCCAAGAAGCCGAAGACGACGGCGTACCGCTAATCCCACCCGAGAGCGCCGGCCGTCATGGCCCCAGACCTGAGTGGTACGACTGCCAGAGTGAAGCCGAGGAGTACCACCGTATCGGTGACTTCCTAGATGAACGGCAGCGGCGGGAAACCAGCTGGAACGAGATGGCCGTATTGTGTCGCACCAACCAGGAACGAGAGCGACTTGCACGCTTTCTACAAAACAGGTCAATACCAGTAGAACTGGCCGGAAAGAATCCAAAAATCGCGTTCGACCCAGCCCTCGATTCGATCAAGCTGATCACACTACATGCCAGCAAAGGTCTGGAGTTCAAGGTGATTGCCATCCCCGGTATCGGTCAATTACCGCTCGCGCAAGCCAACAGTGAAGCGGATGAAGCTCGCTTGCTGTACGTCGGCATGACCCGCGCCACGGATCATCTGCTGCTGACAGCCAGTTGCGACTCTGTATTCGCCCAACGCATCAAGCAACTGACCAATAGGGCTACCCCTACACAGGAGTGGCATTGAACGACGGAGCTCCACTGTCCACGCTTGAGCGCCTCTGGCTGAGCGAAGCGATTCGCCTGCGTGAAGAACACGCCGGCCCGCTGGAAGACCGCGAAGCCAACCGCCTCGCCCAAGCCGCCGGCGGCGACTTGGCCAGCCGCATCGAGCGCCGCGCGTTGTGGCTGGCGCAACGCGATGGTCTGGCCGGCGCACTGCAGCATTGGCGCCAAGGCGCACAACTGGCACTGCTCATCCTGCTGGGGCTGGCGCTGCTGAGCGGTGCCGGCCTTGCGCTAGCGGCGCTAGGTGACGGACAACGACCGGTCAATGTGTTCTGGGCGCTGGGCAGCCTGCTCGGCCTGCACCTGCTGATGCTGCTCGGCTGGGCCTTGGGCCTGGCCTTTGCCGGGGACAGCGCCGGCACGCTGGGCCGACTCTGGCTGTGGCTGAGCGAAAAACTCGCGCGCGACGCCCAGGCCGCGCAGCTCGCGCCAGCCCTGCTGCTCTTGCTGCAACGCCAGCGTCTCAGCCGCTGGGCCCTGGGCCTGCTGGTGCATGGCCTGTGGCTGGTAGCACTGCTGACTGCCCTGCTCAGCCTGCTGGCCCTGTTGGCCACCCGCCGCTATGGCTTTGTCTGGGAGACCACCATCCTCGGCAGTGAGACCTTCGTCGCGCTGACCCAGGCGCTCGGCGGACTCCCCGCGCTGCTGGGGTTTGCCCTGCCGGATGCCGAGCTGATCCGCGCCAGTGGCGACAATCCGTTGAGCATCGAGAGCGCCCGACAGGCCTGGGCCGCCTGGCTGGTCGGCGTACTGCTGGTTTACGGCGTGCTGCCACGCGGGCTCCTCGCACTGTTTTGCCTGTGGCGCTGGCGCCGGGGGCGCGCGGCGCTCGCGCTGGATCTGAACCTGCCCGGCTACAGTCTGCTACGCGACCGCCTGTTACCCAGTAGCGAGCGCCTGGGCGTTTGCGCTGAGGCGCCACAGCAGTTGGCCGAGCCCCAGGCAGGCGCGGCGGCAAGCAGTAGCGAAGGCGCCCTGCTGGTGGCGATTGAACTGGATGACCGCCACCCCTGGCCACCCGCCCTGCCCAAAGGGCTCGCCAATGCCGGAGTGATCGACAGCCGCGAACAGCGCCAGCGCCTGCTTGAGCAACTGACGCGATTTCCACCGGCACGCCTGGCCATCGTCTGCGACCCACGGCGCTCGCCGGATCGCGGCACCCTGACACTGCTCTCCGAACTGGCCCGCTGTGCCGGCGCCACCCGGATATGGCTGCTGCAAGCACAACCCGGAGAAGTGCTCGATAGCGAACGTCTGGGCGACTGGCAGCAAGCATTGGCGAAACTCGGCCTGAGCTATGCCAACAGCGCGCCGCTGAACTGGTTGGAAACGGGCCATGATTGAAGCCCTCAGCTCTTGCCCCTCTCCCCGGAAGGGAGAGGGGGCCAAAAGCGCTACCGTCCGAATGATCGCATTACAGGGAAGTCGCTCATGAGCAAGCCGCTGAAACTGGCAGTCGTCGGCCACACCAACGTCGGCAAGACCTCGCTATTGCGCACCCTGACCCGCGACGTCGACTTTGGCGAAGTCTCCCATCGGCCGAGCACCACCCGACACGTCGAGGGCGCGCGACTGTCGGTAAACGGCGAGGCGCTGCTGGAGCTGTACGACACCCCCGGCCTCGAAGACGCCATCGCCCTGCTCGACTACCTGGAACGACTGGATCGTCCCGGTGAGCGCCTCGACGGCCCGGCGCGCCTGGCGCGTTTTCTGGAAGGGAGCGAGGCACGCCAGCGCTTCGAACAGGAAGCCAAGGTGTTGCGCCAATTACTGGCGTCGGATGCCGGCCTGTATGTGATCGACACCCGCGAGCCGGTGCTGGCCAAGTACCGCGACGAGCTGGCAGTTCTCGCCGGCTGCGGTAAGCCGCTGCTGCCGGTGCTGAACTTCGTTACCAGCGCGCAACAGCGCGAGCCCGACTGGCGCGCCGCCTTGGCCCGTCTCGGCTTGCACGCGCTGGTGCGCTTCGACACGGTCGCACCGCCGTTGGACGGCGAACGGCGGCTCTACGAAAGCCTGGCGCTGCTGCTGGAAAAGTCGCGCCCACAACTGGAGCGCTTGATCCTCGACCATGAGGCCCAAGCGCGCGCGCGCCTGCACAGCGGCGCCCGCTTGATCGCCGAATTGCTGCTGGATAGCGCCGCCTGCCGCCGCAGCGTGGCCGCCCAACCGACCCTGGAACAGGGTGCAATTCGCGAGTTGCGCAAAGCCATCCGCCAGCGCGAACAGCGCTGCGTGGAGGCTTTGCTACGCCTGTACGCCTTCCGCCCGGAAGATGCCGCCGCCCCGGATCTGCCGCTACTCGACGGCCGTTGGGGCGACGACCTGTTCAACCCGGAAACCCTCAAGCAACTCGGCGTGCGCGTTGGCAGTGGGATTGCCGCCGGTGCCGCGGCGGGCGCTGGCATCGACTTAGTGGTCGGCGGTCTGACCCTGGGCGCAGCCGCTGTCGCGGGCGCCATTGCCGGCGGCGCGCTGCAGACCGCGCGTAGCTACGGCGGGCGCTTGCTCGGCAAACTCAAGGGGCAGCGGGAATTGACCGTGGACGATGCCGTGCTGCGGCTCCTGGCCCTGCGCCAGCGGCAGCTGCTGCAAGCCTTGCAGACCCGTGGGCACGCGGCGGTGGATGCACTACGGGTGGCCACACCGGAAAATAATGGCTGGCGCAGCGGTAAATTACCGCCGGCCCTGCTCAAGGCCCGCGCGCACCCCGAGTGGTCGGCGCTAAATCCCGCGGCCCAGCTGGAGCAGGCGGAACGGCAGACCCAACTGCTGCTATTGAGCGAGCATCTGGCCGCCGAATAGAGCCCTCTGGTTAGCCTAAAAGACGTTGCAGTTGTTCGTAAAACGGCTGCAGCGGCCGCAGCGCACCCTCATCGCTCGCCGCGATATCAATCTTGTAGGGATTGGAGACCTCGAACTGCGCGTGCCATGGCGAGCTGCGCGAGACGATCACTTGCTCATCGATCTCGGGGAATTGATCGGCCGTCAGGTCGACGATCAAGTCGCCCTGCTGGATCCAGGCATGGGAAGGAATCCCCGCGCGGCTGCCGTGCCAATACTCGAAGCGGCCGAAACCCTGCTCTTCCAGATAACTGCCGATCAGCTCGGAGGTGCTGCCACAACTGGCATGCGGGAAGTTTTTCAAGGA
>JBOICE010000191.1:0-4155 GCA_050739815.1 Pseudomonas sp.
CGAGGGCGCCAGCACAGTCAGGCGTGCGGCCAGAATGCCGCTGAAGCCTCCCGTTTCACCCAACGTAACGAGGATGGTCTGGCCTGCCTGCCCGGCGAAGTCGTACACATCCACATGGCCGGGAAGCGCGAGCGTTGCCGAGATAAGGCTTCCCCTGTTCAGCGTAACATCAGAAATAACTGGAGCATTCACGCACTCCAGGCCAAGAGTGTAACCACCAGTCGATGTAAGATTCGATGCATTGAGCAGTATGCCGTAGCTGCCGGTTTGCGGCAGAGTCAAGCGCTGTTGTCCATTGGATGTGAAGCCGGCCAGTTCAGCGCCGCCCGGTGCCTGGACAGTTATTCGTGCTGACAAAATACCGCTGAATCCTCGCGTTTCGGCGAGGCTGAGCAGGATGGTCTGGCCCGCCTGACCGCCGAATGTGTACTGATCGACTTCGCCGGCGGCTACAATGGAGTCCACGGCGAGGCGGCCGCAGGTCAGCACGGATCCGGAAGGCGGCGCGCCCGTCACGGTCACGGTTGCCGAGCTGCTGCGTCCGCCCGTCGCGGCCGTGATGGTAGCCGTTCCGGTCGTGTTCCCGGTTACGACGCCCGACGCGTTCACGCTGGCGACTGCTGTATTGCCGCTAGACCAGGTAAACGTGCGGCCCGTCATGACGTTGTTGTTCGCGTCGCGCGCCTCTGCCGCCAGCTGTACCGCGCCGCCCACCACAACGGAAGAAGTTGCGGGTGTCACGATCACACTGGCTACCGGCACCTGCACTACCGTCACCGTTGCCGATCCACTCCTTGTTTCTGCAGTCGCCGTGATCGTGGCCGTTCCGGCCGCATGTGCCGTTACGACACCCGTGCTGTTCACGCTTGCCACACCCGGATTGCTGCTCACCCAGATGAAGGGCCGGCCCGGCAGGGGATTGTTCGCGGCATCGAATGCCGTCGCCGTGAGCTGCGCAGTCCCGCCCACGGACATGGCCGGCGCGGCCGGCGTCACCACCACTGTGGCCACAGCAACCGGCGCTACGGCGCTATCCCGCCGGACCCTCACATTGTCGACCCAGAGCTCCGCACGCATGTCCGGTATGTAGGCGGATGTGTACGTGTTGAAGTGCATCGCAACCGTGGATACCGCGCCGCGGTTGATCTGGAGCAGCGCGAGAAGTTGTGCCACAGGCACGGCGTGAGTTTGCATCGTATTCGCGGACACGGCGGCGTAGCCCCACGCGGGATCCCGGGCTGCTTCATTGAACCGATACGGTGTGGTGGCTGCGATAACATCAACAAAGCCCAACTGATTGCCTTGTGCGTCGAAGAAAATGAACAGGGCGCCGGCGCTCGCATAATACGTCGGCCCGGGCGGCGGAGCCGAGAATACCGATACCTCCATATCGAAGAAAACCGTGGGCTGATCGGAAACCAGGAAGGGCCCGATCGCGGGACTCATGCTTATCTCCGTAAACGATGTCTTGTATAGATGGCCAACGTTGCTGCCGCGCCGCACAACGCAATCGGCTACGTTGGTACCGGCGACCCGCCGGCCGCCGACCGTCCATTTGCCCAGACACTGCGGTCCCTCGAAATCATCTTCGAACAGCGTCGCTGCCGCGGTCGTAGACAGCGTTACCGGCGGCGCCGTAGCCTCGCTGTCGAGCCTGAGCACGACCGGACCGATTTCCTTGCGATCGAGCAGCGCCCCACCCGCATTGAGCAACGTCAGCTCCAGATCCACGGTGCACTCGCCCGGCGCACCCACATGGCCCGCATCGTTCAGGCATTCGGCAATGTCCAGTGCAATGGAAAGCGTGCGCGTTCCGGTCTCGATACTGACCCGCGTCGAGAACAGTGGCCGGACTTCGCCTCCGATCCGACGATAGTTCACCTTGATCGCCACAGCCGAGGCATTCGATTGCGCCGACGTGCTCACGTTGAACGTGAGCCGTACGCTCGAACCCGACCGAGGCGCGGCGAGATCGCTGCACGACAGAATGACGAAGGGCAGAAGGACGGAGCAGACTCGAGCAAAGTTCATGGTTCTTCACTGGGCTCGCGTTTCAGCAGATTGCTCTCGATCCGATCAGTGCCGGCCACTGCCGGTACCTTACACGAGCGTGTCCGTACACGTTGGCAAAGTCAATTCGGTCTGATCGGCCGGCGCATGCGCGTTGCCTTTTTGCAACCTGAACGCGTCAGGGCGTTGTAAATTGGCGACGCGCAACAAGTGGATCTCGCGCTCGGACGGCAATGTCGGTCGCTCCGTTGCTCTCCGTCACATGTCCGCGGAACCGTGCGCCGTCCGCGCACGCCTGAAAGGACCTCGCAGGGCGTGGCGCTTATCCAATGGCAGCCATTGTGCCGTGACCGCGTGGACGCTTCACGCACACATGTCACGTTCTCCCTGCAGACGAGCGGGCGCTGCCCAGCCGGGCTGCCGCTGGCACGGCTCAATGACAGCGACAGGCTGGAACTCACGAATGACGGCCGATTCATGATCGAGTGGTTCGTTCGGCAGCCTGGCGACGACATCGTTGCCTTCAAGTTCATGAGGCGCTGAGCCGGCCCTGCCGCCTGAACCGATCCAAGTGGTGGCGCCATTGGAATGAAGCGTGTGATGCGCATCAGAGCCGGCTGCGAATGCCGAGTTCCGCCAGGATGCTGCGCGCTTCGTCGATGTTCCGGTCGGTTACGGCCTGCCGCCGATTGCCGTACTGATCCTGAAGAACCAGGTGGTTTTTTACGTCGGTGCCGGAATAGTTGTCAGTGAGTCCCCAAACCCCTGCTTGGACGGTCATCGCATCCGCGCCCTTTGATTGCTCGAGGAATCTGGCCAAGTCGTCCGACACCCGGCGAACGCCATGGAAGCGATCGCTTTCCTTGGGGATGGGCAAGTGTGCATTGATACAGGCCGCATCGATCGTGACTCGATGCGTTGAGCTGGGGTACAGCGTCAGCGAGTACTCTTCTCGTGTGACCATGTTCTGAACGCCGCCGCGCGCCACGAAGTACGTGCCCGGCTTGATAACGATGCGAAGCTTCCGCGCGATCAGGTTCTCGATCTCCCCGTGTATTCTTGTGATCGACTGTCCCGTTCCGCGCGCACGAACGAAACCTCGGCCGTGCAGGAACAGGAGGTCGTACGGCTTGGCCTCTTCCAGATCGGCGGCCTTCGCCGTGAGCCGGTTGATGCGCTTTAGACGGCGCGCCTTGCGCCACGCCTGAATGTGCGCTCGCAATCGTTTGAGCATGCGAATTCCTCCGTCAGGAAAGAGTCAGCGTGTGCGACAAATCGATGGGAAGTGTGCCAATCCGGTAGCGCTGGTTCCGGCTGACAACACTTCCTATTCAAGAAGGGCTGGTCAGCGTGGTTTCCTTACAGATCGAATTGCGCGGAAGTAAAGCGGCAAGCGTGAGGTGCGAAGCTGTGAACTTGACCATGGTCCCACTCGACTCGGCCGCATTCCGTGCGTGACGTTCACGGCCTGGGCGCTGCTGGCGATGAAGACGAGCAAGACCCCCAGAGCCGCTCCTTCACGGGCACTCCTCGCGCATCTTTTTCAGTGCAGATGTTCAGGCCGAACGACAGGTTTTCAACCGTGTAGACAGGAAACTCCGCATCGCCGGGCACGAACCACTGTGCTTCCCAGAAGCCCTGGCTCGTCAGGCAGGTAGCCTTTTGCGACGCAGCGACATCAGGCCGCGCTCGCAGTTCAGAGGAACCTTCGTTATGACGCTGGCCGACACGGGTGACAGGTCGTGTGCCGAGCATGTGTGCACCCTGGAGCTCGGGCAAACGCAGGAATTATAGCCCCCGGCCGGAATTGTCATCATTAGACAGTGTCAGCACATAAGACGGGAGGGCTGGGCGTGTCAGACTTCAATCCAAAACGAGTCGCAGCCGGAGCCGGGTGGTGGTTCGCGCTGTTGCTCGTCGCATGTCAGCCCGGCGCCAGTCCTTTCGGCCAGCCACAAACGGCGCGCAGCAGATTCCTGTACGTGTGGGTCACGCAGGTGAGACGCCCCACCCGCGGGCCGTGAACCGATTGCTGGTGCACCACGGAGCCACGCAACGATTGCGTTCGCTCAATCGATAAACACCCAACCTCGGGAGTCGAGAATGCGACAATTACCGCCTACGCCCACACACTATGGCAGGAAC
>JBOICE010000192.1:0-8043 GCA_050739815.1 Pseudomonas sp.
TATGGTGCGGGAGTCGGTAGCGATCTATAACAACGAACGACCGCACCTGGCCCGGCAATACAAAACGCCCGATGCGGTGCATCGGGCGCTTGGGTGAAAGTGTCAACCTATTTCAGGACTAGACACGGTCATTTAGAAAAGCAAATCCGACAACCGCCACACCTCGAATGCCGGCGTTTCGTAGGGGTGCGTCGCACGTAGCGCCTTGACTGCGCCGTGGATCAGCTCGTCAGCCACCACCAACTCGACTTTCCACTCCGCCACCTGCTCGACTAGACCAGCCTGGCCAATGAACGGCTGACTGCCCGCCAGCGGCCTGAACTGCCCCTGCCCGAGGGCCTGCCAGCAGCAACTATCATAGGCACCAATACGCCCGGCGCCAGCGGCAAAAACAGCATTCTTAACAACGTCCAGATGAGTTTCCGGAACATAAAAACACAGTTTGTACATCAAGCTCTCCGCAGGAAAATGGCCGGGTGAACAGCAACCTTAGAATGATGGCACTTTGCCTCAATACTACCAAGCGGTGTAGTTCACAAGTCTGTAATTGGACTTTCCGTCTGTCGCAACGTTCAGCTACGCATAGAGCGCTTAGCCATAAACCGCAACACCCTAATACCCTGCCCAGAAGCGTCGCCACTTGGCTTTCAGCGAAGGTGCCGGCCGATTGTGACTGCCATCGCAATACGGCAGACACTTTGATTGGCCGCAACGACAGAGCAATAGATGTTGTCCACGGGCGATCGACACGCTCAACCCCAGCGCGCAATCGGCAGAACAGTCAGGCATTTGCGGCGAGCTGCCGCAAGTACACAGGCGTAAGGTCGCACCCGGCTGAACCAGGCGCACCTCAGGAAGGATAGTGAGAGCTGCGGGCGTTAATGCCTGGGTGACAGTCGCTGCACTCGGTGATTCTGCGCTAGGAAATAAGCTCAGGACGCGCTTCAGCGCACGCCCTACGGGATGAGCAAAGCGAATAAAGCGCACACCTACCGTTTCTCGGCTGCGCTCTTTCGCCTGCCCTAACCCTGTTTCACCTTCGCTCGCGATGCTTTCACCCAACTCGGCCGGCTACTTACGCATGCCGGCGCTTCTTAACGGCTCAGCTGATAACGGCTTAGTTGACCCAAGCGCGAGCGTTGCGGAACATCCGCAGCCAGCCGCCATCTTCCTGCCACTCTTCCGGGCGCCAGGAGTTCTGTGCTGCGCGGAACACGCGCTCCGGGTGCGGCATCATGATGGTGACGCGACCGTCGCGACTGGTCAGGCCGGTAATCCCGCGCGGCGAGCCGTTCGGGTTGGCCGGGTAGGTCTCGGTGACTTTGCCGTAGTTATCGACAAAGCGCAGGGACACGCAGCCGGAAAGATCGGCCTCGAGCAAAGCCTCCTCGCTTTCGAACTCGGCATGGCCCTCACCGTGAGCAATCGCGATCGGCATCCGCGAGCCGGCCATATCGCGCAGGAAGATAGATGCTGACTCCTGCACCTGAACCATCGCCACTCGCGCTTCGAACTGCTCCGAGCGGTTGCGTACGAAGTGCGGCCAGAACTCACTGCCCGGGATCAACTCGTGCAGATTGGAGAGCATCTGGCAGCCGTTGCACACCCCGAGGGTGAAGCTGTCTTTGCGCTCGAAAAACGCGCTGAACGCATCACGGGCGCGGCTATTGAACAGGATCGACTTGGCCCAGCCTTCACCGGCACCGAGCACATCACCGTAGGAGAAACCACCGCAGGCGACCAAGCCTTTGAATGCGTCGAGGTCGACACGACCGGCGAGAATATCGCTCATGTGCACGTCGATCGCATTGAACCCAGCACGGTCGAAAGCCGCAGCCATTTCCACCTGACCGTTAACACCTTGCTCACGCAAGACCGCAATCTGCGGACGGACGTTCTTCTTGATGAAGGGCGCCGCGATGTCCTGGTTAACGTCAAAGCCGAGTTTGACGCTCAGACCTGGATTGTCTTCGTCCAGCAGTGCATCGAACTCCTGCTCGGCACACTCGACGTTATCGCGCAGGCGCTGGATCTGGTAGCTGGTCTCAGCCCACTGACGCTGCAGCAGGCGACGCTGGCCGGCGAATACCGGCTGATCGTTGAAAGTGATGGCCACGTCGCCGTTATTCACCGGTTGACCGATCACCGCCACACAATCGCCTAGGCCAGCCGCGCTGAATTGCGCCAGCACTTCCGGGGTCGAGTCCTGACGCACCTGAATCACCGCGCCGAGCTCTTCGTTGAACAGCACCGCAGCCAGGTCTTCGCGCTTGTCAGCCAGAGCGTCGAGATTGATATTCAGACCGCAATGCCCAGCGAAGGCCATTTCCAGCACGGTCACCAGCAAGCCACCGTCGGAACGGTCGTGGTAAGACAGCAGACGGCCATCGGCATTCAAGCCCTGGATCACTGCGAAGAAGGCCTTCAGGTCTTCGGCATCGTCCACGTCGGGCGCCTTGCGACCCAACTGACCATGCACCTGAGCGAGGATCGAAGCACCCATGCGGTTCTGCCCGCGACCCAGGTCGATCAGGATCAGATCCGTCACGCCCTTATCCATGCGCAGTTGCGGAGTCAGGGTCTGGCGCACGTCGAGCACCGGGGCGAAGCCGGATACGATCAGCGACAGCGGCGAGGTCACGCTCTTCTCCGCACCCTCATCCGTCCAGCGGGTTTTCATCGACATCGAGTCTTTGCCGACCGGGATGGTGATACCCAACTCCGGGCACAGCTGCATGCCGACCGCTTTGACTGTGTCGTAAAGACGCGCGTCCTCACCTGGGTGACCGGCGGCAGACATCCAGTTGGCGGACAGTTTGATATCGGAAATCTTGCCAATTCGCGCCGCCACGATATTAGTCAGCGTCTCGCCTATCGCCATGCGGCCAGACGCCGGAGCATCCAGCAGCGCCAACGGCGTGCGCTCGCCCATGGCCATCGCCTCACCGCAATACACGTCGAAGCTGGTAGCGGTCACGGCACAGTCGGCCACCGGCACCTGCCAGGGACCGACCATCTGATCACGCGCAACCAGACCTGTAATGGTGCGGTCGCCGATGGTGATCAGGAAGCTTTTGCTGGCTACTGCGGGGTGACGCAGCACGCGCTCCACAGCCTCGCCGATATCCAGGGTTGCAGCATCGAAATCATCACCCAGTTCGGCTTCGCGATTCGCCGAACGGTGCATACGCGGCGCCTTGCCGAGCAGCACTTCCAGCGGCATGTCTACGGCGTTGTTACCAAAATGGCTATCGGCCACAGTCAGCTGCGGCTCGGCAAGGGCCTCGCCAACCACAGCAAACGGGCAACGTTCGCGCTCGCAAATGGCTTTGAAGCGCTCGAAGTCCGCCGCATCGACCGCCAGCACGTAACGTTCCTGGGATTCGTTGCACCAGATTTCCAGCGGAGCCATGCCCGGCTCGTCGTTTGGCACCGCTCGCAACTCGAAACGACCGCCTCGACCGGCGTCGTTGACCAGTTCAGGGAAGGCATTGGACAGACCGCCGGCGCCGACGTCATGGATAAAGCTGATCGGGTTGTGCTCGCCGAGCTGCCAGCAACGGTCGATGACTTCCTGGCAGCGACGCTCCATTTCCGGGTTTTCCCGCTGCACCGAGGCAAAATCCAAATCTGCCGAGCTGGTGCCGGTGGCCATCGAAGAGGCTGCGCCGCCGCCCAAGCCGATCAACATTGCCGGGCCGCCAAGCACAATCAGCTTGGAACCCACGGTAATCTCGGCTTTTTGCACGTGTTCGGCGCGGATGTTACCCATACCACCGGCGAGCATGATCGGCTTGTGATAGCCACGGACTTCTTCGCCACGCGGAGTAGCGATCGCCTGCTCGAAGGTCCGGAAATAGCCGGTCAGGGCCGGGCGACCGAATTCATTGTTGAACGCCGCGCCGCCAAGCGGGCCTTCGATCATGATATCCAGCGCCGTGACGATGCGCTCAGGCTTGCCGTACGGGGTTTCCCACGGCTGTTCGAAACCCGGGATTTGCAAGTTGGAGACGGTAAAACCAGTCAGACCCGCTTTGGGCTTAGCCCCGCGACCGGTGGCGCCTTCATCGCGAATCTCACCGCCTGAGCCCGTCGATGCACCCGGGAACGGTGCGATTGCCGTCGGGTGGTTGTGGGTCTCCACCTTCATCAGAATATGTACCGGCTCCTCGACCGCACCGTACTGGCGGGTTCCCGGATTCGGGAAGAAGCGGCCGGCGACCGAGCCCTCGATCACCGCCGCGTTGTCCTTATAAGCCGACAAGACACCTTCACCATGCATCTGGAAGGTGTTCTTGATCATGCCGAACAGGCTTTTTTCCTGATTCTCGCCGTCGATATCCCAACTGGCATTGAAGATTTTGTGCCGGCAATGCTCGGAGTTGGCTTGGGCGAACATCATCAGTTCGATGTCGTGTGGGTTGCGTCCCAGGCCGGTGAAGCTACTCACCAGATAGTCGATCTCGTCATCCGCCAGAGCCAGGCCGAGCTCGACGTTAGCTTGCTCCAGCGCCGCGCGGCCACCGCCGAGTACATCGACCACGGTCAACGGCTTGGGATGGGCATGGCTGAACAGCCCAGCGGCCTGCGCCAAGTCTTCCAGTACCAGCTGGGTCATGCGGTCATGCAGGCTGGCGGCGATCAACTCGGCCTCAGCTTCGCTGAATTCGCCAACGACGTAGTAGGCGATACCACGCTCAAGGCGCTGAATCTTCGCCAGACCACAGTTGCGGGCAATGTCGCTGGCCTTGCTCGACCAGGGCGAGATGGTGCCGAAACGCGGTAGCACCAGGAACAGTCGGCCGCTCGGCTCTTGTACTGGCACGCTGGGGCCATACTTGAGCAGGCGGGCGAGCACTTTCTCTTCTTCACCGGTCAGTACGCCAGTGACCTCGGCAAAGTGGGCAAACTCGGCATACACACCGCTTACAGCGGGGACCTTCTGGGTCAGTTGCTCGAGTAACTTGCCGTGGCGGAAGGCAGAAAGGGCAGGAGCGCCGCGCAGGATCAACATCTTCGGGACAGCCTCGGGAAGGGGGATGCTTTGAGGCCGTGCATTCTAGCGCAAACCGCCCGCCAAGGCACTCGTGACGGGCACTCGACTGGCACTGCGGCATGAGAGCCTCGACAGACAAGTGTCGGACAAATCCTGCCGGCATCTTTTGCCACCCTGCAGCGTTGCCGCGGGTCAAAGTAGCTAGGCTATAACTCGTACCAGACTCCTTGTCTGGCGACAGAATC
This sequence comes from Pseudomonas sp., assembly GCA_050739815.1. Lineage (GTDB taxonomy): Bacteria > Pseudomonadota > Gammaproteobacteria > Pseudomonadales > Pseudomonadaceae > Aquipseudomonas. The sequence goes on from JBOICE010000192.1 coordinate 5,242, forward strand.
CACTCGCCATCCTTTCGCCGAACTCATGTGCCGAGGCACTAGCAGAGAAGCGCCACGACTGTCGAGATATGGCGACCTCAATCCTTTGCGTATACTTCGCCGATGTTTGCACAAACTAAGTTCCGCAGGCGCTACCCGAAATGGCTGTTGGCGACCGGAATCCTTCTGCTGCTCTGGGGCTGTAGCGAGCCACAGCCCTCGGCCCTAGAGCGCATCCGGAAGGATGGCGTGCTGCGCGTGGTTACCCGCAACAGCCCCGCCACCTATTTTCAGGATCGCAATGGCGAGACCGGTTTCGAATACGAACTGGTCAAACGCCTTGCCGACGATCTTGGCGTCGAGCTGAAAATCGAAACCGCCGACAACCTCGAGGATCTATTTGCCCGCCTGAACCAAGAAAACGGCCCCGCTTTAGCCGCCGCCGGTCTGGCCAGCAGCAGCGGTCGTCGGACTCAGGCGCGCTTTTCCAAGGCGTACCTGGAAGTGACTCCGCAAGTTATCTACCGCAACGGCCAGAGCCGCCCGACTCGCCCGGAAGACTTGCTTGACAAACGCATCCTGGTGCTCAAAGGCAGCAGTCACGCCGAGCAACTGGCCGCGCTCAAGGCGCAGTTTCCCGAACTGAATTACGAGGAATCCGATGCGGTGGAGGTTGTCGACCTATTGCGCATGGTCGATGAAGGACAAATCGACCTGACCCTGGTCGACTCCAACGAACTGGCGATGAACCAGGTGTACTTCCCCAATGTACGCGTGGCCTTCGATCTTGGTGACGCCAGCAGCTTGAGCTGGGCGGTAGCTCTCGGCGCAGACGACAGCTTACTGGTGGAGATCGACGCCTTCCTCGAGCGAGTCAAACAGAACGGCACCCTGCAGCGCCTGAAGGATCGCTATTACGGTCATGTCGACGTCTTGGGTTATGTCGGCGCCTACACCTTCGCCAAACATCTGCAGCAACGCCTGCCACGCTATGAGCAGCACTTCCGCCAGACGGCCAAGACCAATGAAGTCGACTGGCGCCTGCTCGCCGCGATTGGCTACCAGGAATCGCTTTGGCAACCCGGCGCCACCTCCAAGACCGGCGTACGTGGCCTGATGATGCTGACCCAAAGTACCGCCCAGGCAATGGGCGTGGCCAACCGCCTGGATGCCAAGCAAAGCATCAGCGGCGGCAGCAAGTACTTCAGCATGATCAAGCAGGACCTGGCCCCCGAGCTGGAAGATCCCGATCGCACCTGGTTTGCCTTGGCCGCCTACAACATCGGCATCGCCCACCTGGGTGACGCGCGCAAGCTGGCAGAAGCCGAAGGCCTCAATCCGAACAAGTGGCTGGACGTGAAGAAGATGCTGCCGCGCCTGGCGCAAAAGCAGTGGTACAGCAAAACCCGTTATGGCTATGCCCGTGGCGGCGAGACCGTGCATTTCGTGCAGAACATCCGCCGCTACTACGACATCCTGACCTGGGTCACTCAGCCGCAACTGGAAGGCAGCCAAGTGGCCGAAGGCAGCCTGCATGTTCCAGGTATCGACAAGCGCAAGCCCGACGAAACCACTCCAAAGCTGTAGGTTGGGTAGAGGCTTTCCTGCCGAAATCCAGCGCGGACAGTCCTGGCTCTACGCCAGCCTAGCCACGGCGCGCCTTGAAAAACTCACTCAACATCGTGCTGCACTCTTGCGCCAGCACCCCACCCTCGACCAAAACCCGGTGATTGAGAAAGTCCTGGATAAAGAACTGGCCACGGCTTTGCACCACCCCCGCCTTCGGCTCGGTCGCCCCAAACACCACCCGGTTGATCCGTGCATGCACGATCAAACCAGCACACATGCTGCACGGCTCCAGCGTCACGTATAGCGTGCTGCCAGGCAGGCGGTAATTCTCCAGGCTTTGCGCCGCAGCACGGATCGCCACCATCTCGGCATGGGCGCTGGGGTCGTGCCGGGAGATCGGACAGTTGAAGCCGCGGCCAATGATTTCACCGTTCTGCACCAGCAGCGCACCGACTGGCACCTCGCCCAGGCTCGCGCCCTCGGCAGCCAATGCCAGGGCCTCGCGCATAAAGTGTTGATCCTGGCTACGGTCGATGATCTGCGTTTTTTTCATGAGTCTTCAGAGTTCAGATTCAAATCGGCGGCTGGCGTAACGGGATGCGAAATCCTGCTCTGACCTTGCCGGGTTCCTTCGTCCAGACGCCCCACATCCCACCCTTATGCCACCTGGATTGATGCCATCAGGCCGGTTTCCATGTGGTCGATCACATGGCAGTGAAACATCCAAACCCCCGGGTTATCCGCGACCAAAGCCACACGGGCGCGCTCGTTTTTACCGAGCAGATAGGTGTCGGTGAAGTACGGAATGATTTTCTTGCGATCCGAGCTCAGCACCTTGAAGCTCATGCCATGCAGATGAATCGGGTGCTGATACTGGGCCATGTTGCGCAGCTCGAAGATGTAGCTCTTGCCTAGCTCCAGTTTGGCGATCGGCCGGTCGGCGCACGTCTTGTCATTGATATCCCAAGCCTTGCCGTTGATCTGCCAGAAGCTCGGGGCCGCGCCATTAGCCAGATTCGCCGAGACCGCCCCGACCCACTCGAAGTTGAAACGGATGGTTTCGGCATCGCGCAGATCCGGCTCGGACACCGGGTTGGCTGGCAACGCCGGAGGCCAATCGCCCGGCTCACCGGCACTTGCCAGCGAACGCAGCGTAGCCAGGCGCACCGGGCCATTGCGTAGCGATAACTCCTGCCCCGCCGCCGGCACCCGCAAGGCCAGGTCCATGCGCATCCCCGGCCCCAGCCAATACTC
>JBOICE010000193.1:0-2687 GCA_050739815.1 Pseudomonas sp.
CTTGCCGGCCGCGCAGAGCATGCCGACATCGGCACCGCCATAGGCGACCACGGTGAGGTCCTTGAGCTCGGAGCGCACAATCTCGCGCACCAAAGCCATCGGCTTGCGCCGCGGGCCCCAGCCACCTATCCCGATGCACATGCCGTCGCGCAACTGGCCGACTATCTCGGCCGTGGTCATCCGCTTATCCATGCTCGACATCCTCACTGGCGGCCAACGCTGAAGTCATGGCCCCAATGGCTGACCACGGTGCTCTCGAACGGCGTGTGTTGATTCCAATCCACCACCAGCCCGTCATAGCCATATTCCAAGTCGAAGCCGGAAGGGGTCTTCATATAGAAGGAGATCATCTGGTCGTTGGTGTGCTGGCCAAGGGTGGCGGACAGCTTGACCCCGTGCGCCTGCATGCGGTCCAGCGCGCGGCCGACCTCGTCGAGGGCATTGACCTCAAGCATCATGTGCACGCAACCGTGCGGCATCGGGCACTCGAAGATGGCCAAGGAATGGTGGCGGCCGTTATTGCAGTGCATGAAATGGATGCGCTTTTCCGGCTCTGCCGGGTCCGGCGTGAAGCGCACCTTCATCAGATCGGACAGGCCGAAACCCAGCACCCGCTCATAGAAGTCGCGGCAGCGCTCGAAACTCGGCGCCGGCAGCACCACATGACCCATGCCCAGCTCACGGGTGACGAAACCCTTGACGCCAACCGGCGAGACAAAGCGGGCAAAGTCCTGCAGCGGGCCCCAAAACAGTTCGTGGCGGTTGCCATCCGGGTCACGAAAGCAGGCTAGTTCTTGCACCTTACGCACACCAGCTTGCGCCGCACTGCCTCGCTGCACCGGCACATCGGCCTGCTCCAGCTCGGCAATCGCCTGCTCGAAAGCGGCCTTGCCGGCCACCTCCCAGCCGCTGGCGCCGTAGCCGTCCTGTTCGCCCTGCTCGACCAGAATTCGGTAATGGCGCTCATCCATCTTCAGGTACAGCACCTCATCCTCACACGGGCCGGCAGCGGCCATCATGCCCAGCACCTGCGTGCCATATTCGCGCCAGCGGTTCAGATCGGTGGTTAAGACAGTGACGTAACCCAGACCACGGATATCCATGGGGCGCTCTCCTCATTCCAGTCAGGCCCTGGCCCGCCCCGTAGCACATGCTGGGGAGGCCCTATGGAGAGCGATTTAAGCGCCTTGGCGCATGGGCAACATCGTCCGTTGGGACTAGCGCGGAAGGCGGGTCTGGGTGGAGGGTTTACTGCTGCACCCCACAGCCGTCACGAATGTGATTCAGTAGCGCAGAACAGCGCAAATTTGGGTTAAGCCTGTTTCGCCAGCTCGGCGCGCCCTTGCGCGTGCCCCGTCAGTCCTGGGGAGTGATCCACCCCAACGGCACGGTGATTCTGCGTGTGTGGCGCGATCGCATCGCCACCGTTGAGGGCCGGCGCCTCGCGCAGCTCACCCACTTGGAGAAGGACGTCCACCGTAAGCGCAGCTGGTCCTACAAGGAACGCCAGGAACAGGTCGAGGCGATCCGCCAGGGGGCCCGCTGCTACTTGATCCTGTGCGCCCCCAAAGACTCGGCCGCCAAGCCGAATAAGCGAGCCCAGCTCGACATCTTCAACGACTCCAAGGAATCAGAAGCATGAGCAAGAGGTAAGTCGATGGCCTATCCGCCGCTATCCATACCGCCGCCTCCTTCCAGCAAGCTGAAGTAATGCTCTTTGAAAGCCTCGGCAGCCACTAGCGCAGAGTTCTGCAGCTCCCATAACTCGAGCTTCACATCTTCATCGTCCAGGTCTGGACCCGACTGAAGAAAAGCCCCTACCGCAGTAAATGCTTGCGCCGCCTCGCGTGAAAGGCGATCTGTCTTTTGCCAGAAATTCTCATGAGCCATGTCCACCCCTCCGTGATTTTGGCATTGGAAGTTAGGCACACCCTTCAGCATTACGCCACTTGGCGAGGCACCGCCACGCCCAATCGAAAAGCAGTCAGCAGCACCTACTAGGAACCCCGAAAAATGATCTCCCGGTGATAGTCCAAGTAGGCCTACCGATCTCGCTTTCTCCCAATCTCCTTTACCAAGTCCGGGAAGTAACGCTTCGCGAACACTGTATCCCTGAGTCCGTAGACAACGAGCATGCCACCAAAAGCCACGCAGGCACCTTTGTCATCAGCCGGGGCGTTGATTAGGAGGCCGATAACCAGAAAATCACCATGACGACATTGCCCATTCCCTGCTCCTTGGCTATTGGCTCTGCTCCAACCCATCAGTTGGTCCGGCAAGCGTAGCTAACCCTTGAGCCTCTTGATGAGATAGAACAAAAAGCACAAGCCGGAATAGCCAAATAAAAAGCCTAGAAAAAAGCATGCAATCAACGAATGTGTCGCAGCTCGGCCGACAGAAGTACCCTGCTCTGTAGGTGCAGGAAACCACCATCCGGTTGTGAGCCAACGTTACAGTCTTGCCGAAGTTGGAATCCCAGCCTGCAGATAGAAAGGTCCACTCGCGGTTTAGCGTAAACCGCTTGTAGCGGCCTGTATCAGGGTCGTGGAGCAGGACTTGGACGCAACACCGACTCCCTGCTGAATGTTTGACCAGCGTGCCCGAGTCGGTAGCGAGTTGTGCGCCCTGCACATCAGGCTGCTGGAACGAGAAATAGAGGCTGGCAGAGCTCGCACACACCGCCAGGA
>JBOICE010000194.1:0-4688 GCA_050739815.1 Pseudomonas sp.
CGGCTCGTAGTGGTAATCCAGCCCGGTTTCACCAATCGCCACGACCCGCGGGTGATTCAACTCGCCTAGCAGCCAATCCAACGCCGGTGCGACACCGGGCTGCAGATCGAGCGGATGCACTCCCACCGAACAATCGACATCGGCATACTGCTCGGCCAAGCCCTTGACCGCGGCCGCGTTCTCCGCGCTGACACCGATACAGAGGAAATGCCCAACGCCACGCGCACGCGCAGCATCCAGCGCGGCATCCAGAGAACCGCCATGGGCAGCCAAGTCAAGACGATCGAGGTGACAGTGGGAATCGACAAGCATGAGGGGAATAACGCTTACATCGTGTGAGTGGGACGGTCGGACGTCAGCGCCCCAGCCAAGTAAGTTTCAATCTTGTTGCGGGCAGTATTGTCGCCATCATTGAACTGCACGCCAACACCGGCAGCGCGGTTGCCCTGAGCGCCTTTCGGGGTAATCCAGACCACCTTGCCAGCGACTGGAATCTTCTCCGGCTCGTCCATCAAATTGAGCAACATGAAGACTTCGTCACCAAGCTTGTAGCTTTTATTGGTCGGAATGAACAAACCGCCATTTTTGATGAACGGCATGTATGCGGCATAGAGCACGGATTTGTCCTTGATCGTCAGGGACAAGATTCCGTTACGGGGGCCAAGATTCGGTGGCATGCTCATGCGGCATTCCTAGCTTACTGATTCAAAGAGCGATTCTAGCCTTGTCCGGGCAAGCTTGCCCACTGCACGAGCAGCGCTTCGAGAAGCAAGACACGGTTGAGGTTGGCTTTGCCGAGCACTTTCTGCCGCTGCGCGAGTACCCAATCCTGCAGAGCCAGAACCTTGGATTGCGACGACTTGTCGGCGAGGTATTGCACGACCTTGCGCATATCGCCAAGACCAAGTCCCTCTTCATCCTTGGTTAGCTGATAGCGCAAAATCAGCTGCGACCAGTCGCAAAACCAATCGAACAGCAGCAGCAGCGGGATGCTACTCCAGCCCTCCGCAAGCTGGCTCGGAGCGAGTTGCTGCTTGAGGAGTTTCTTCACTCCCTCCACCACCTGCGCCCGCTGCTCACGCACACCCTGCGCCTGCAAGCTAACGGCGGCGAGCGGTGAACCAGCGGCCAGGCTCAGCAACTCGCGACGCTCGTCTGTGCTGCTCTCAGGCAGGGCTTGCGCCAACCAAGCCAAGCTATCCACCTCACTGGGCAACGGGCAGGCCTGTTGCACGCAGCGGCTTTTCACGGTGGGCAACAACCGGCTGGGTTGATGACTGATCAACAACAAAACCGTATCGCCAGACGGTTCCTCCAAACTTTTCAGTAGTGCGTTGGCAGCATTCAGGTTCATTGCCTCCGCGGGCTCGACCAGCACCACCTTGCGCCCACCGAACTGCGACGTCTGCACGACGAAGCTCACCAGCTCGCGTACCTGGTCAACCTTGATCGCCTTGTCGGCCTCTTCCGGCTCCAAGATAAAATTATCCGGGTGAGATCCGGCTGCCAACAGCAGGCACGATTTGCACTGGCCGCAAGCGTCCAGGCCGACCGGACTCCGGCAAAGCAGGCGCGCCATCAGCCGCTCCGCCAGGGCACGCTTACCAATACCGATCGGACCATGCAGCAAATAGGCATGAGCATGTTGCACGCGCCCTGCCAAGGTCTGCCACAGTGCAGCCTGCCAGGGATACACTTCAACCACGGGCCAACTCCAAGATTTCCGGTAATAAGGCATCCAGCGCCTGCTGCACCTCGGCCAACGACTGTGCGGCATCCACTACGCGATAACGCTCAGGCTCGGCAGCGGAACGCCGCAGATAAGCCTGACGAACAGACTCAAAGAAATCACGGCCTTCCTGCTCGAAACGATCCAGCCGCCCACGGGCCGCGGCACGAGCCAAACCCACCTCGACTGGCAGATCGAAAATCAGGGTCAAATCGGGGCGCAACTGGCCTTGTACAAAGTTTTCCAGAACTGCGATGCGCGCTTCCGACAAGCCACGGCCACCACCCTGATAGGCATAGGTCGCATCAGTAAAACGATCGCACAGCACCACCGCCCCTCGCGCCAACGCCGGGAGGACTACCTCGGCAAGATGTTGAGCGCGGGCGGCGAACACCAAGAGCAGCTCTGTATCCGCAGCCATCGGCTCATCGCTGGGTGTTAGCAAGAGTTCGCGAATCCGCTCGGCGAGCGGTGTGCCACCAGGCTCACGACTCAGCAGCACATCAACACCCTGGGCACGCAGCCGCTCGGCCAGGTACTCACGGTTAGTGCTTTTGCCGGCGCCTTCCGGGCCTTCCAGGGTAATAAACAGGCCGGTCACAGGCTGTCCTTATTCATGATTCATGGCGTGCCCGAGTCCGGGCTCGGACTGGAACGGTAATCAGCACGGCGCTTGAGTTGATACTCCTGCACCGCTTGATTGTGCGCATCGAGGTCGTCGGAGAATACATGGCTGCCATCGCCACGGGCGACAAAATACAAACTCTTCCCATCCGCCGGATGGAGCGCCGCATGGATCGCTTCGCGCCCGACCAAGGCAATCGGCGTTGGCGGCATACCAGCAATCACGTAGGTGTTATAGGGCGTTGGCTCACGCAGATGGGCACGTGTCAGCTTGCCGGTATAGCGCTCGCCCAGGCCGTAGATCACCGTTGGGTCGGTCTGCAGCAACATACCGACCTGCAGACGACGAATGAATACTCCGGCAATTTGCCCACGCTCTTGCGGCACACCGGTTTCCTTCTCGACCATCGACGCCATGATCAAGGCTTGATAGGGCTCGCGGTACGGCAGATTTTCCGCGCGCTTTTGCCACTCGTCCGCCAGAACCTCATCAAGACGAACATAGGCCTGCTTCAGCAACTCCAGATCGCTCATGCCCCGGACAAAACGATAGGTATCGGGGAAAAAGCGCCCTTCGGGATAAGTACCTGGCTGGCCGAGACGCGCCATTAGCTCCGCATCGCTGAGCCCCGTCAGGGTTTGTTCGAGCTTGGGCTGGTGCGCCAACGCTGCACGAACTTGGCGGAAGTTCCATCCTTCGACCAAGGTCAGGCTGTATTGCACCACCTCACCGCGCTGCCAGAGACCGAGCAGATCTCGCGCACGCAGCCCCGGCGTCAGTTGATACTCACCGCTGTGCAGCGACTGCCCAGCCAAGTTGAAACGCCAGTAAAGACGTAACCAGAAAGCATCGTGCAGCACCCCCTCGCTTTCCAGGCGGTTCAGCACGCCTCCAGGGGTGGCGCCAGCCGAAACGTCCAGCAGAAATTCTTTAGGCAGATTCAGTGGCTGCTCAAGCGCATCGTGCTGCCGCCAGACAGCTAACGCCAGCAGCAGACCTACAAGCAGCAGTCCGCCTTCCAGTAGCAGCAATAATTTGCGTATCACGAATCAGCAGTCCAGTAGATCGCGGGCGATGGTCTGCAGTTTACGGGTGAGCAGGCCGACCGACCAGTCGTGACCTTGCAGCGCACGCACCGGCCAAACGCCATAAAGGCTATTGCATAGAAAGACTTCGTCAGCCTCGAATAACTCGACAGGACTGATATCGCGCACTACCACTGGAATCGCCAGGCGTTCGGCCTGGGACAACAGCTCAGCCCGCATCACGCCGGCAACACCCGAACGAGACAGGTCCGGCGTGAGTAACACACCACCCCTAACCAGAAAGATGTTGCTGTAAACACCTTCAATCACCCGCCCTGAGACATCCAGCATCAAGCCTTCTGCATGCTCGACATCCTGCCACTCAGCCCGGGCCAGTACCTGCTCCAGACGATTGAGATGCTTGAGCCCGGCGAGCAGTGGTTGCTCAGCCAAACGCGTAACGCAAGGGAACAGGCGCACGCCCCGCTCAGCGTTAACCGTCGGATAAGCCGGAGCAGAGCTACTTTGCAAAATTCGACGAGAATTAGCCGATTGCGGCGGCGCATAACCACGCACGCCATCGCCACGGGTGAGGATCAGCTTAGCCACCCCCTCCCCCAGCTCAGCAGAAAAAGCTAAAAGCTCTGAGCGGACCAGGCCCTCGTCGCAAGGGATGGCCAGCCGCGCGCAGCCTTCAACCAATCGAGCCAAATGCCGCTCGAGCAGTTGCGGCCGCCCATGCTTGACGCCAATGGTTTCAAACAATCCATCGCCATAAGCCAGACCCCGGTCCTTGACGGACAAGGCCTCAGCCGGGCGACCATCAATCCAGCTCGACATCAGTCTACGAACCGGCGGAACACCAGAGAGCCGTTGGTACCGCCAAACCCAAAGGAGTTCGACAACACCACATCAATGGGCATGCTTCTGGCCTGGTGCGGCACGAAGTCAAGATCACAGCCCTCGCCCGGCTCATCCAGGTTGATGGTCGGCGGGGCAACCTGATCGCGAATCGCCAGCACACTGAAGATCGCTTCTACCGCGCCAGCAGCACCCAGCAGATGGCCGGTCATCGATTTGGTCGAACTGACAGCCAGGTTATAAGCATGCTCGCCAAATACCGACTTGATCGCCGCCACCTCAGCCTTGTCGCCAGCCGGCGTCGAAGTACCGTGAGCATTGATGTACTGCACCTGCTCAGGGTCCAGGCTGGCATCGCGCAAAGCATTGCGAATACAACGCGCAGCACCGGCGCCATCATCTGGAGGCGAGGTCATGAGATAAGCATCACCTCTCATACCGAAACCGA